>NZ_NPKS01000068.1:0-15038 GCF_008329595.1 Methylobacterium sp. P1-11 | reverse complement strand
GATCGGGGCGGCTCTGTCGGAGCCGCGGGACGCGATCGAGGACATCATCGAGCCCTACCTGATCCAGCGCGGCTTCGTGCAGCGCACCCCCCGCGGCCGCGTGCTCACACGACACGCCTATCGGCACATGCAGATGCCAGAGCCGACGCGCGAGACCCCGGGGCAGTTCGGCTTCTTTGGTGACGAAGAGCCGTGAGATCCGGCGCACGCTCCTTCATGCATTGACCTCGGACCAGCATTTCCCTCGGCACATGCGCGGCGCGCGCCCTGACCGGCGCTGCGCCGAACGCGATTTTACGCCACAACGCCCACAAGTCGCTGTTGCGAAAACCGTTTTGAGAACGGTTTTCGAACAATATTGCTAAGTTTAAGTGCGGATTTTGGCGATCGTCGGTCTGAGAAAATTGTTGGATCTCGTGGAACAGCGCTGAAACGCGACAGTTGTGGCAGCGACCGCGCCGGGTCCGCTCGGCACCGGCAAGGCTGTCTCGATCGAGGCCCTGTCTCTCCGATTGCGGCAGATCTTCGAGATCTCAAGAACAACGTCAGGGATAAACTTCCGCCATGAAGAAGCTTACGCTCGCCGCGATCGGCCTGTCCGTCGCCGCCATCTCGGCGCCCGCCCTTGCGCAGGACGCCCTGCCGATCCGCGTGCTGCCCTTCGCCAATCAGGACGGCGTCGGCGCCGCCGCGACCGAGACGCCCGCCTTCCGGGCCGAGGCGCTGCGTTCGGATGCCGCCAGCATCGAAGCGAGCCGGATCGCCCTTCAGCGGTCGCGCAACCCGCGGGTCCGCAACTACGCCAACCGCGTCCTCGTCGAGCGCAAGGCGACCACGGACGCGCTGCTGCCGCCGAACACCTCGCTGTCGCGCAACGGCTCTGTGGTCTCCGACAACCAGGGAATTCGCACCGACCTGAGCAACCCGGTTGGCCTTGTGCTGGCGCCGGTAACGGTGGCCGCCAATATCGGCACCGGCATCGTCGGCGGCGCCCTCGGCGCGGTGGGCCTCGTCGACAACAGCCCGGCCGAGCCCGGCCGTCGCGTGGCCCTCGGCGAGCGCGGCCAGGCCCGCCTGGCGCAGCTTCAATCGGCTCCGAACGGCCGCGCCTTCGACCGGACCTACATCGATCAGCAGGCCCGTTCGGACGCCCGCACCCTGGCGCTCTACGATGCCTACGCCAAGCAGGGCGACAACGCCCAGGGCCGCAGGTTCGCCACCGAGGCCCTGCCGTACATCGCCGACGAGCACGCTCACTCGGCGAGCCTCGCGGCACGCATCGGCGGTTGACGACGCGCATCCCGTGATCTGCGCGAGGGCCGCCTCAGGGCGGCCCTCGTCGTGTTGCGCCGGCACGCCCTCCATCGCTAAAGGGGCGCATGAGCGCGATCGAGCCCGGCACCGACGGATCCGCGGAGGACGTCACGCCGCCGCACCGGCTGGGCGTGCGAGTCTACTACGAGGACACCGACTTTTCGGGTTTCGTCTACCACGCCAGCTACCTGCGCTTCCTTGAGCGCGGCCGCACGGAGCTGCTGCGGGACCTCGCGGGCGACCAGTCGGATCTGCACCGCGACGCCCGCGGCCTGGTCTTCGTGGTGCGGCGCATGAGCCTCGATTTTCTCCGGCCGGCCCAAATGGACGATCTGCTGACCGTCCTCACCCGCACGCGTGCGTTGCGCGGCGCGTCGATGCAGCTCGCACAGGACGTACGGCGGGGCGACGAGGTGCTGGTCTCCGCGGAGGTCACGGTCGCGTGCGTGCGCGACGGCCGCGCTGTCCGCCTGCCGGACGCGCTGCGGCGGCGGCTTGCACCGGACGAATCGGCCTAGACGTCAGCCCGCGACGGGTCGGCCTCGCAGAGGACCCGGGCGAAGGCGTTGACGATGGTCAGCGCGTCGTACTCGACCGAGACCAGCTGGTAGCCCATCGCAACCATCTCCCGGGCCCGCGCCGGCGACGGCGCGAACGCGCAGGGAATCTTGCCCGCAGCCCGGGTCTTGCGCGCGATCTCGCTGAGCGCCGCCGTGACCGCCGATCCCAGCGGATCGATGGCCGCCCCCTTCGACAGGGCGATCGACAGGTCGGCGGGGCCGACCAGGACGCCGTCGATGCCCGGCACGACGAGGATCGCCTCCAGGTTGGCGATCCCCGACTCGGTCTCGCACATGGCGATCGTCAGCGCCCGGTCGTTGGCACCCGCGAGGTAGTCCGCGCCGTTTCGGAGCCCCGAGAGCCACATGGCCCGGTCCGGTCCCCAGCTCCGCTGACCAACCGGCGGGAACTTCGCGGCCGCGGCCAGGGCCTCGGCGTCCGCGACGGTGTTGATCATCGGCGCCACGACGCCTGCGGCGCCCGCGTCAAGCATCCGCGAGACCATGGCGAAGTCGCCCACCGGCACGCGCACCAGGCTCGATTTGCCGGCGAGGGCGACCTCGGTGATCGCCGCACAAGACGATTTATAGTCGTAGGCGCCGTGCTGCTGGTCCAGCAGGACGGCGTCGAAACCCGCGCGCGCCAGGAAACCCGCGACCATCGGATCGGCAATCATGGACCAGCCCAGGAACCGGGCCGGGCCGGTGGGCAGCAGATCGGGAAGGCTGGGAACGGGGAGGGTCATGCGCGTCCTGCGTATCTCAGGGCTCTCGACTCGGCGCCGCGGACCGCGACCATACGGGAGCGGCTTTCGGCAGGTCCAGCCCGAACGACGCGGCGAACCGCGCCACATGCCTCAGGATCGCCCGGTTCGAAACCGATCCTTAACCCTGCCGCGGCCTTAACGGAGGCGATGCCACGGCGGGGCGCTGGGCCGCCGGCGGCCCTTACTTTCGACAGATTCGCGGGCGACAGCGTTGATATCGCTCACGGATCCGGCGGACGCGGGCCTCGCCCGGCGCATCGCGATCCGGAGCAGGAGACCTCGACGGATGAACCCAGCCGACGCGATGCAGGCCGCGCCTGTCGCCGACATGACGCTGCTCGGCCTGTTCCTGCAGGCCCACTTCGTCGTGAAGATCGTGATGATCGGGCTGCTCAGCGCCTCGATCTGGTGCTGGTCGATCATCGTCGACAAGACGCTGCTGTTTCGCCGCACCAAGGCCGAGATGGACGCGTTCGAGGACGCGTTCTGGTCCGGTCGCTCCCTGGAGGAGCTGTTCCGCTCGTTCAACGACCGGCCGGCCACGGGCCTCGCCGCCGTCTTCGTCGCCGCCATGCGCGAATGGAAGCGCAGCTTCGAGGGCTCCGGCCGCCAGATCCAGTCGCTGTCGCAGCGCATCGAGAAGCAGCTTGACGTCACAATCCACCGCGAGGTCGAGCGGCTGGAGTCGCGTCTGCTGTTCCTCGCCTCGATCGGCTCGGCGGGCCCGTATATCGGCCTGTTCGGCACCGTTTGGGGCATCATGACCGCCTTCACGTCGATCGCGGCCTCGAAGAACACCTCGCTCGCGGTTGTCGCCCCCGGCATTGCCGAGGCGCTGTTCGCCACCGCCATCGGCCTGTTCGCGGCGATCCCGGCGGTGCTCGCCTACAACAAGCTCCAGGCGGAGGTGACCAAGGCGCAGTCGCGCCTCGAGGGCTTCGCCGACGAGTTCTCCGCCATCCTCTCCCGCCAGATCGACGAGCGGCTGCCGCTCGCCGCCTGAGCCGGCTGATCCAGAGGAGATCGATCCATGGGCATGGCAGCGGGCGCATCGCAGGGCGGCAAGCGCCGCCGGCGCCGGGGCCGCCGCGGCGGACCCATCAACGAGATCAACATGACGCCGTTCATCGACGTCGTGCTCGTGCTCCTGATCATCTTCATGGTCGCTGCGCCGATGATGACCGTGGGCGTGCCCCTCGACCTGCCGCAATCCAAGGCCTCCCCGCTGAACTCCGACGTGAAGCCGATCACCCTGTCGATCCGCCAGACCGGCCAGGTTTTCCTCGGTGAAGACGAGCTGACAGACGACACGATCGTGGCGAAGCTCATGGAGACCGCCAAGACCGGCACCGAGGAGCGGGTATTCGTGCGCGGCGACAAGCGCGTCGATTACGGCCGCGTGGCGCAGGTGATGGCGATCGTGACCGGCGGCGGCTTCAAGAAGGTCGCCCTCGTCACCGAGCCTGAGCATCAGTAGGGCTGTCCCGTGGAGTTCCGCTTCGACCGCAAGGAACCTGGTGTCTGGATCTCCGCCGGCACCCATGTCGCGCTCCTCGCGCTGGCGCTGGTCAGCGCCGCGGCCCCGGCCCTGCCGGAGGCCCAGGAAGGCGTGCCCGTCGAGGTGATCACCGAGAACCAGTTCTCCGAGATCACCAAGGGCGAGCGGCAGGCCGACAAGCCGATGCCGAACGCCACGTCGCGGGCCGACCGAAAGGCCGAAAAGTTCGAGGACCGCGAGCCCGAGAATTCCAAGACCGACGCCCCAACCGCTCCGACGCGCACGGCCGAGATGAAGCTCGCCAACGCGGAGGAGATGCCGCTGCGCGGCGAGCCGGACCCGCAGGAGGCCGCCCAGGCCGCGAAGGCTGCCCAGGAGAAGCGCGACGCCGAGAAGGCAGCCGAAAAGGCCGCGAAGGCTGCGGCCGAAAAGGCGGCTGCCGCCGCCAAGGCGGAGGCGAAGGCCAAAGCGGAGGCTGTCGCGAAAGTTGAAGCCGAAAAGCGTGAGCAGCTTGAGAAGCTGATCGAGAAGCAAGAAGCCGACGCCGAGGCCGCTGCCCAGAAAGCGGCCGCCGCGAAGAAGGCCGAGGCCGCCAAGGAAGCGGCCAAGAAGGCGGCCGACGCCAAGGCCAAGGCCGAGGCTGAAGCCGAGCGTCAGAAGGAAATCGCCGAGGCGAAAGCGGAGGCCGAGCGCGAGAAGGCTGAGGCCGCCGCGAAAGCCAAGGCCGAGGCTGCGAAGGCCGAAGCGGCTAAGGCGGAGGCTGCCGCCAGGGCAAAGGCCAAAGCCATGGCGGACGCGAAGGCCAAGGCCGACGCCGAGGCCAAGGCGCGCAAGCAGGCGGAGCTCGCCAACAAGTTCAACGCCGGCGACATCCGCTCGATGCTCGCCTCGAAGGCGCCGTCGCAATCGACCGGTGCCACCGGTCAAACGGTGCAGAAGGTGGCGGCGCTCGGCGCCGCAACCGGCAACGCGCAGCGGCTGTCGCCGTCGCTGCGCGACGCCCTGGTCGGCCTGCTCCAGCAGCAGATCGAGCGCTGCTACTCGGCGCCGCCCGGGGCGGCCCAGGGCGTGGTCCTGCCGGTGCTCGACATCCGCCTGAACCCGAACGGCTCGCTCAGCACCGAGCCGCGGATCATGCGCGGCGGGGCGAGCGCGGTCGACCAGTCGATCGCGCAAGCCGCGCTCCGGGCGGTCCGCCGCTGCGCGCCGTACAACATTCCGGCCACCTACGCGCCGTACTACAATGACTGGAAGGCCATCAACGCGGAGTTCGAGTTCACGGCGACCTGAGGTCTTCCAGCCAGTGTCCCGCCGTTCCCGCGTTCCCGTCTGATCGTCACTCGGATCCGACCCACCATGCTGAACCTCCCCTCCGTCGGGCGTCTCCCGACGTTCTATGCCGCGCGCCTGATCGCGCTCCTCGTGATGCTGACGGGCTTCCTGGCGGGGCCGGCCCAGGCGCAGCTGCAGCTGCGCATCGGCGGCGGCAACTTCCAGCCGATGCCAATCGCCATCGCGGATTTCGGTGGTGACCCGAGCCTCGCCGGCCTCGTCTCCGGCGTGGTCACCAACGACCTTCGTCGCTCCGGCTACTTCACGCCGCTCGATCACGCTCGCTTCCCCGAGCAGCCGAACTTCGACGCCGCCCCGAACTTCGAGAAGTGGCGCGCCACCGGCGTCCAGGGCCTTGTCACCGGCCGCGTCGTCCGCGACGGCGGCCGGGTCAAGGTCGAGTTCCGGCTCTGGGACGTGACCAACGGTCAGCAGATGACCGGCCAGCAATACGGCACCGACGCCGCCAACGTCCGGCGCACTGGCCACCTGATCGCCGACGGGGTCTACACCAAGATCACCGGGCTCGGCCCCTGGTTCGACAGCCGCATCGCCTTCGTGGACGAGACCGGCCCCAAGGAGAACCGCCGAAAGCGCCTGATGGTCATGGATCAGGACGGCGCCAATGTCCGGGCGATCACCAACGGCGAGATGTCGATCGTGGCACCGCGCTACTCGCCAGCCACGCAGGACATCGCCTTCATGGCGCAGGCCACCGGCCACCAGCCGCGGGTGCAGATGATCAACCTGGAGACCGGCTCCCGCCAGGCGCTCGGCAACGTCGATTCGATGAGCGCGAGCCCGCGCTTCTCGCCGGATGGCCGCAAGATCGTGATGAGCGTTCAGCAGGGCGGCAACGCCGACATCGTGACCATGGACCTCGCCTCGAAGGCCCAGCGCTCGATCACCAACGGCATGGCGATCGACACCTCGCCGACCTACTCGCCGGACGGATCGCAAATCGCCTTCGAGTCCGACCGCGGCGGCTCCCAGCAGGTCTACGTGATGGGTGCGGACGGCTCGAATCCGCACCGGATCACCTTCGGCCCCGGTTCGGCCTCGCAGCCAGCCTTCTCGCCCCGCGGCGACCTGATCGCCTATACCCGCCAGCGCAACGGCGGCTTCGCCATCTGTGTCTCGAAGCCCGACGGCTCCGGCGAGCGCGTCCTCACCGAGGGCTTCCACAACGAGGGGCCGACCTTCGCGCCGAACGGCCAGTACGTGCTGTTCTTCCGCGATCCAGGCGGCCAGGGCGGCGGCAAGCTGTTCATGGTCGACATCACCGGCAAGGTGGAGCAGCCGGTCCCGACGCCCGCCTACGCGTCCGACCCGACTTGGTCGCCGCTCCTGTCAGGCCGCTGAGGGATCGGACGGCCGCCGGTACCGCCGGTGGCTGCAAGTCTTCCGGTGTGTTGCCCGCTCGACGTCTCCGGGCACCTCTCACCGTCATCCCGCGCGGAGCGAAGCGACCCGAGGCCGCGCGACGCAGGGAACCCTGTCCTGACGGGATGGCTTCACACCGCGCGCCAAGACGGCCGCACAGGAGCGATTGAGCACGGATTGCGTCGGGCCGCCGCGTCGCGAGGGCGCGTGCTCGAGCCTCTCGACCGTCTCACCCCTGCACCATCAACCGGTCGCGGGCCTTCAACGCCGGAAAGAGCTTCCCCCAGAGCAGCGCGACCCCGACCGTCGCAGCGCCGCCAATCACCACCGCCGGGACCGCCCCGATCGCGGCGGCCAGAAGCCCGGATTCGAACTCGCCGAGTTCGTTCGAGGCGCCGATGAACACCGTATTCACCGCCGAGACTCGGCCGCGCATCGCGTCCGGCGTCTCGCCCTGCACGAAGGTCTGGCGCACGTAGACCGAGATCATGTCGGCGGCGCCCGTGACGAACAGGCAGGCTATCGACAGCGGCAGCGACGTCGACAGCCCGAACGCGACCGTGGCGACGCCGAACACCGCAGCGGCGCGGAGCATGCGCACGCCCGCGTGGCGCCGCAGTGGGTAGTTCGCCAGCAGCACCGCCATGGCGACCGCCCCGAAGGCCGGCATGCTCCGGAGTGCGCCGAGGCCGAGGGGGCCGACATGCAGCACCTCCCCGGCGTAGATCGGCAGGAGCGCCGTGGCGCCGCCGAGCAGCACCGTGAACAGGTCGAGGCTGATCGCCCCGAGCACCACCGGCTGCGAGCGGATGTAGTCGATGCCGGCCGACAGGGCCGCCCAGGTGATCGGTGGCCGCTCGTTCACCGCCGCCGGCCGGAAGCGGATCAGCAGGGTCAGGACGCTGGCCAGGGCGAAGCTGCCCCCTGCCCCGCCGAACACGACGGCGGGCCCAAGCGCGTAGAGGAAGCCGCCGAGCGCCGGCCCCATCACCGACGCGCTCTGCCAGAGGGAGGCGTTCCACGCGATCGCCGAGCTAAATTGCGGTCCGGGCACCAAGGTCGGCAGCAGCGCCTGCAGGGCCGGATTGGCGAAGGCCCGGGCCGTGCCCACGACGATGACGAGGGCGTAGATCGGCCAGACGGAGTGCACGCCCGCGACGGCGCAGGCGAGGAGGCCTAGACTCGCTGCGCTCTGGAGGGCGAAGGCGGCGGCGCCGACGAGGCGCCGGTCGTAGGCGTCCGCGACGTGGCCGGTGATCAGCGCGCACAGCACCGCCGGCAGGAAGCCCGCGAGGCCCACGAGGCCGAGCGCCAGGGCGGAATGAGTCAGGTCGTAGACGTACCAGCCGATCGCCACCGCCTGCATCTGGTAGGCGAGGCCCGTGAGGAACCGGGCCGAGCCGAACAGGCGGAAGTCGCCGATGCGGAAGACGGCCCAGCCGGAACGATCATGCGCAGACATGCCCCCCTGCTGCGCGGGACCGGCCGGAGAATCAAGCGCTACGGCGACGTTCGCCGGTCGGATGTTGAAGGCTCCGCCCGGCTCGACTGCAGCGTCAGAGCAGGCTTGCGCGGCGGCACCGGCACCACGACCGGCGGCTTGAGTTCGGGCGGCGGCTCGCGCCGGGCCGCGTCCGCGGGTTCGGTCGGGAACGTGCAGGTCACACGGGTGCCGGTCCCCGGGGCCGTCTCGAGCAGCACCCGGCCGCCGTGCAGCTCGACGAAGGAGCGGACGATCGACAGGCCGAGGCCGACGCCCCGATGCCGCGTCCCGAGGGTATGGCTTTCGAAGCGGTTGAACACCGAATCGGCGATCTCGGGCGGCATGCCGCGGCCGTAGTCCCGCACGCTCAGGAGAAGCTCCTGCGCTGTGCGGCGAGCATGGACCTCCACGCGCTGGCCGGCATCCGAGAAGCCGACGGCGTTCGAGAGCAGGTTGAATAGGATCTGGCGGATCCGCTTCCCGTCGGCGTGGACGCTGCCGATGTCCTCGGGCACGTCGAGGGCGAGGGTGATGTGCGATTCCGCGAGCCGGTCCTCGATGCCGCGCACGGCGGCTTCCACGGTCGCTTGGACGTCGACCTCCTCCCGCTGCAACTCCAGCGAGCCGGCATCGATCGAGGCGAGGTCGAGAATGTCGTTGATGATGACGAGTAGAGCTGCCGAGGAGCGCATGATGTGGTCGGCGTATTCGCGCTGCCGCTCGTTAAGCGCACCTACGGTCTCGTCGCCGAGGAGTTGGGTGAAGCCGATGATGTTGGTGAGGGGGGAGCGCAGCTCGTAGGAGACGTGATGTACGAAGGTGTCGCGCAATTGTGCGGCCTTCTCCAAGGCGTCGTTCTTCTCGGTCAGCGCGCGCTCGACATTCACGCTCGCCGTAACGTCGATCAGCGTCAGGAGCGTTGCGCCTTCCGGAAGCGGCTGTGCGGCGCAGTCGAGGACCGTGCCGTCCACCACCTCCAGGCGGCACGTCCGGGCGGCGCGTGCCTCCATACCGACCACCGCGTCCCGGATGTCGAGCCACGGCTCCTCGGAGGGGGCAAGCGCGCGGCAGGCGGCGATCACCGCGTCCACGTGCGGGCGTTCCTCGACCATCTCCGGATCGAGCCTCCACACGGTGAAGAAGGCGCGATTGGCGAGAGACAGGCGCCCGTCCGCGCCGAACACCGCAACCGGCTCGGCCAGCGTATCCAGGGTTTCGGCCTGCAGACGCCGCAGGGCGTTGTAGCGGGATTCGGCGTTCAGGCGATCGGAGACGTCGTCGAACAGATAGGTCAGGCCGCCCTGAGGGTTCGGATCCGCGACCACGCGCAAAGTCCGACCGTCCGGCAGGTACCACCAGGTCTGGTTCGCCTCCGCGGCCCGGTAGGCGGAGAGCACGCCCTGTTTCCAGCCGCGGAAATCCGCGTGCTCCTCGAGCTTCCGTTCTGCCCGCAGGTGATCGAGGATCTCGCCGTCGGAGGGGCGGCTGTCGAGGAAGACCTGATCGAGATCCCAGAGCTGCCGGTAGGCGGCATTATGGAAGATCAGCCGCTGCGAGACGTCGAACATCGCCACCGCGGTCGGCAACTGGTCCAGCGTGCGGACATTGGCGTTCATCTGCCGCTGCAGGTCGGCACGCACGCTCTCGAGTTCGGACACGTCGATGGCGATGCCGACGCGACCGGTCTCAAGGGCCGTCTCGAACACGTCGAGCATCCGCCGGTTGCCGGCCACGATCGCCGAGAGGCGCGGAACGCTCCGGGTCAGACCGGCGAACCGGGCCGCCTCCTCGCGGGCGATCGTTTCCCGGGCCGGTCGGTCGAACAGTTCCAAGTTGGCATCGAGAGCGGCCTCGCGGCTATCCGCTTCGACCGCCGCCACGTAGGCGGCGTTCACCCAGCTCAGCCCGCCGTCGCGGTTGCGCCGCCAGACCGGCTGGGGGATCGCGTCGAGGAGGCCAGAAAGAGCCGACAGACCGCGGCGGGTTTCGTCCAGGGTTGCCCGTAGGTCGGCGATCTCGCAGCGCTCCTGGCTGGTCTCGCGCAGGCGCAGGAGCGCCCGCCCCGCCACGGCCTGTCCGTGGGCCTCGATATTTCGGCCGGTCTGGGACCGCAGGCTCAGCGCGAAGCTGGTGCCTCGCGCCCGCAGGGTCTCCACGGCGGCCTCCACAGCGGTCGCGTCCGTGGCGACGAGCCACGTCCCGAAGGCCAGCACGCGGCGGGCGTACCCGGAGGTCGGCCGCTCGCCGTGGATCGCGAGGCTGATGTCGCCCTCGACCACTGGCTCGCTGCGCTGATCCCAGGTGACGATGATCTGCCGCTCGGCGTTCAGGAGCATCTCGGCCCGGTCATGGGCGCCGCGCAGGACGTCGAGCGTCGCGGCGAGCTCGCGCTCGCGGCGGGTCCACCGGCCGCGCTCGTAGAGGTGGAGGAGCGACAGGATCACCGCGAAGGCTACGAGGCCGCCGAAGATCGCCAGGGCGGCCACGCTGTGGATCTCCCGGGCAGGATGCGCTGCGGCGGCCTCCGGCAGCTCGGCGAGGGCCGCGCTCGCCGTCGTCAGGGCGAGCGCGCCCACGCCGACCCGAACGTGTGTCGCACGACCGACACCCATGGTTTGCCCTGCCCCCGTACCCGATGGCTGTCCGACCGGCGCGCGTCGCCGCGCGGCGCAGAAGGCACCGTTCCCACGGTGATTCTCCCGAACCACCGCAGCCCTATCGATCTAAGATTCGCCTGCACTCTACAGTGCGGCGGAATCGCCCCGGAAGGGGAACGAAGCGTGGCTTTGGGCAAACTCGGTATAATCAGCCGTTAACGACACACAGAAGACACAGTGCGAATCGGCCGTTGGCGCTTGACAAACGAGAAGGCCCGGCGCATCGCGCCGGGCCTTCGGATCTTCCCGTCGGGCCATTTCGCCGGATCGCGGCGGCGCGGTGCTTAACCCCGGAAACGAGGCCGTCAGCGCCGCCGGCGAAGCGGGCTCAGTAGCGGTAGTGCTCGGGCTTGAACGGGCCAGTCTCGGAGACGCCGATATAGGCGGCCTGATCGGGGCGGAGCTTCGAGAGCTTCACGCCGATCTTCTCCAGGTGCAGGGCCGCGACCTTCTCGTCGAGGCTCTTCGGCAGGGTGTAGACCTGCTTCTGATACTTGCCCGGGTTGGACCAGAGCTCGATCTGGGCCAGCGTCTGGTTGGTGAACGAGGCCGACATCACGAAAGACGGGTGACCGGTGGCGTTGCCGAGGTTCACCAGGCGGCCCTCCGACAGGAGGATGATGCGGTGGCCGTCCGCGAAGGTGATCTCGTCCACCTGCGGCTTGATGTTCGACCACTTGAGGTTCTTCAGGCCGGCGACCTGAATCTCGTTGTCGAAGTGGCCGATGTTGCAGACGATCGCCCGGTCCTTCATCGCCCGCATGTGGTCGATGGTGATGATGTCCTTGTTGCCCGTGGCGGTGACGAAGATGTCGGCGCGCGGGGCCGCATCCTCCATGGTCACGACCTCGTAGCCCTCCATGGCGGCCTGGAGCGCGCAGATCGGGTCGATCTCCGACACGAGCACGCGGCAGCCGGCGTTGCGCAGGGACGCGGCCGAACCCTTGCCCACGTCGCCGAAGCCCGCCACCATCGCGACCTTGCCGGCCATCATCACGTCAGTGCCGCGGCGGATGCCGTCGACCAGCGATTCCTTGCAGCCGTAGAGGTTGTCGAACTTCGACTTGGTGACCGAGTCATTCACGTTGATCGCCGGGAAGAGCAGCTTGCCTTCCTTGGCCAGCACGTAGAGGCGGTGGACGCCCGTGGTGGTCTCCTCGGAGACGCCCTTGATGCTGTCGGCGAGGCCGGCGAACCAGCCCTTCGGCTTCTCGGCAAGCTTCCGCTTGAGGAGCGCGAAGAACACCTCCTCCTCCTCACTCTCGGGCTTGTCGAGGAAGGCGGTGTCGCCGTTCTCGGCGCGTAGGCCGAGATGGACGAACATCGTGGCGTCGCCGCCGTCGTCGAGGATCATGTTCGGCATGCCGCCGTCGTGCCAGTCGAACAGGCGTGAGGTGTAGTCCCAGTACTCCTCCAGGGTCTCGCCCTTCACAGCGAAGACCGGGATGCCGGCGGCCGCGATGGCGGCGGCGGCGTGGTCCTGGGTCGAGTAGATGTTGCAGGAGACCCAGCGGATGTCGGCGCCGAGCGCCTTCAGGGTCTCGATCAGCACGGCGGTCTGGATCGTCATGTGGAGCGAGCCGGCGATCTTGGCGCCCTTCAGGGGCTGCGCCGCGCCGTACTCCTCGCGGACCGCCATCAGGCCCGGCATCTCCGTCTCGGCGATCGAGATCTCTTTCCGGCCGTAATCGGCCAGCCCGATATCCTTGACGATGTAATCCTTGGCCATGAGTCGATGGCTCCGTGTTCGCGTTGCGGGTCGGGGCAACCCCCTACCACCACGCGGCCTACGAAGCAATCAAGACATAAAGATGTCTTTATGCGTTCTAATCGGCGGGGCGGCCGCGCGAGGGCCCGTCTCGGTCCGGACCAGGGCCGGTCCACCGCTCAGCGGGTCGGCCGCGCCAGCCATCCGAGGCCGAACGCGACGGACGCAACGCGGGCGAAGGTCGTTCCGCGGTTCTCGTCCGCGCGCGCCGCGAGCGTGCGCCCATGGCGCACCGCGCGCTCGCGGTTATGCTGGCCGCGCTCGAGCGCCTCGTCCGCCAGAGCGTGCCCGCGCTCGCTGACGTCGCGGAACCGGGCGCGCGCCTCCTCGACGAGGTGCGCGCCGCCGTGGCGCAGGTCGCCGACCGTGTCCCGGGCCTCGCCGTAGGCGTACTGGGCGGCGCCGGCGGCCTGTTCGTAGGCGCCGTCGAGCTGGTCGCTGGCCCGGCCGCGGACCGCGCCCGCCGCCGTCTTGATCCGGCCGCGCAGATGGCTAATGCCGCCCTTGAGATGATCCCTGTTCATGCTGTCTCTCCAATCCGGCGCGCACCGCGGGGGCGCGACGCCTGCGTCGGGGCGGAACGACGGCGGTAGGCTCAGGTTCCCTGCGACACGGTGGAGCAGCCTCAAGTTTTCGTGCATTGACGCGCTCCTGCCGGAAGCAGGTTCGGACCGGCGCGCCGTCCACGGCGGCGGCGGCGTCAATCTCTGGGGGCTGATCGATGCGCATCGCGGATGGGCTGGCGCCCCGATCTCTCGGAATGACTCCGCCTGTTCTGAGTAGCTCCTGCCACGGTGACTTGCCGGTCGGCGGGAATGTCTTGGGCCGCGGCCTAGATCTCGATCTCGGTGCCGACCTCGACGACCTGCCGAGTCGGTACGCCGAAGAAGGCGCCGGTGCGTTCGGCATTGCGCTGCATGAAGGCGAAGAGGTTCTCCCGCCAGGGCGCCATGCCCCGCTTGTCCCGTCGCGGGATGATCGTCTCGTGCCCGACAAAGATGGTCATGTCATCGAGGACGTGCGGCGGCAGGTGACGCGCTTCCACCGCGCAGGCGAGCCCCTCCGGGATCGAGGCCTCCTCCATGAAGCCATAGCGCAGGATCACCCGGTAGAAGTCCGGGGCCAGGATCGTCACGTGCGCGCGCTGATCCTTCGGCACAATGGGCGTCTCCTCGTAGAGCGCCGTGATGATCAGGATGCGTTCCATCAGGGCGTGGTTGCGCTCCACGAAGCGCGACAGATGCAGCGGGATTCCGCGCTGGGCGGCCGACAGGAACGCGGCCGTACCGGGCAGGCGCAGCAGATCGCGATGCTGGAGGCTGGCGAGGAAGACGTCCTCGGGCAGGCGCAGGGCGGCCCGCGCCTCCTCGACCAGTTCGATGCCCTTCTTCCAGGTGAGCATCATCACGGCGACGAGACCGGCGAGCACCAGGGGAAACCAGCCGCCTTCCAGGATCTTCACGCTGTTTGCGGCGAAGAACACGAGGTCGATGGCGAGGAAGAAGCCGTTCACCGCGAAGACCAGGACCGGGTTGTAGCCCCATCGGATTGCGATGAGTGCCGCCAACAGCGTCGTGATACCCATCAACATCGACACCGCGATACCGTAGGCGCCGGCCAGAGCGTCGGACGAGCCGAAGACCACCACGGCCGTCAGGGTCGCCATGGCGAGCAGCCAGTTCACTGCCGGCACGTAGATCTGGCCGCGCTCGTCCCGTGCTGTCTGCACGATGCGCATCGCCGGTAGGAAGCCGAGCTGTATCGATTGCTGGGTCAGCGAGAACACGCCCGAGATGATCGCCTGCGAAGCGATGATGGTCGCCATCGTGGCCAGCGCGATGAGGGGCAGGTGCCCCCAATCCGGGCAGAGGCGGAAGAACGGGTTCTCCAGGGCGTCGGGAGCCGCGATCAGAAGGGCCCCCTGGCCGAAATAGTTGAGCACCAGCGCTGGCAGTACGAGCACGAACCACGCGATCCGGATCGGCAGGGCGCCGAAATGGCCGAGGTCGGCATACATCGCCTCGCCGCCGGTTACTGCCAGGAAGGCCGCGCCCAGCATCACGAAGCTGACGTGCCAGCCGGCGTGGCTCATGAAGTCCAAAGCCCGGAACGGATTGGCGGCTGTCAGGATTGCGGGCTGGTCGACGATCCCGACGATCCCGAGCAGCCCCAGGACCGCGAACCAGACGAGCATGACGGGTCCGAACACCCGGCCGATGGCAGCCACGCCCTTGTGCTGGACCAGGAACAGACCGACCAGGATCACCAGCGTGATC
>NZ_NPKS01000067.1:0-15809 GCF_008329595.1 Methylobacterium sp. P1-11 | reverse complement strand
GTTCTCCTTGGACGGGATCGAGGCGGCCAGCACCGGCACGAGGTTGCCGTCCGGATCCCAGGCGGCGAGCGGCTCGTAGAAGATCCGCGAGGCGTCCTGGTCCTTGGTGCCGACGGCGAAATGCGGGTTGATCAGCGTCGGGGCCTGCCACCAGAGGAGCTTGAGCGCGCCGCCACCCCCGGCCTTGGTCGGCTTGTAGCCGGAGCGGATATCGGCCGCCATGGCGACGCCGTTCCCGGCCAGCATGAGCCCTGCCATGGGCGCAGTGAGGCCGACAGCCACCATGCGCTGCACGAAGGCGCGCCGCGACAGGCGGCCGTCCTTCACCCGCCCGATGAGGCCGCGCAGATCCCGCTCGTCCATGTACGCATTCCCGTCTACCGCCACGCGCGGCACAGCAACATTCCGGCAGCGGCCTTGGCAAGGGGCGGGCCAGTGACGGTTCAACCGAAACGTGTCGTCACCGGATCCATCCCTGTGGTTTCCTGGCCCCGGCCCTGCAACAGGACGGCCGACACGCCCTCCCGGAGATTCCCGCCATGGACAACCGCAACACCGTGTGGCGCCACGTCGACGCGCAGAAGGCGCGGCTGATCGCCCTGTCCGAGCGCGTCTGGGGCATGCCGGAGGTCTGCTACACGGAAGCCCGCTCGTGCGCCGAGCACGTCGCCGAGCTGCGCCACCAGGGTTTTCGCGTGACCGAGCAGGTCGCCGGCATCCCCACCGCCGTGATGGGCGAAGCCGGCGCGGGCGGGCCGGTCATCGCGTTCCTCGGCGAGTACGACGCCCTGCCGGGCCTGTCGCAGGAGGCGGGTATCGCCGAGCACCGGCCGGTCGAGACCGGCGGCCACGGCCACGGCTGCGGCCACAACCTCCTCGGCTCGGCGGCTTTGCTCGCCGCCACCGCCGTGAAGGACTGGCTCGCCGAGACCGGCGCGCCCGGCCGCGTGCGCTACTACGGCTGTCCCGCCGAGGAGGGCGGCGCTGCCAAGGCCTTCATGGTCCGCGCCGGTGCCTTCGCGGATGCCGACATCGCGATCTCCTGGCATCCCGGCAGCTTCTGGGAGGTGGCGCCGCCGGTGGCGCTCGCCAACACCCGGGCCGACTTCGTCTTCACCGGCCGCACCGCCCACGCGGCGGCCGCGCCCCATCTCGGGCGCTCGGCGCTGGACGCCGTCGAGTTGATGAGCGTCGGCGTGAACTACATGCGCGAGCACATGCCGTCCGACGCGCGGGTCCACTACGCCTATCTCGACGCCGGCGGCATCGCGCCGAACGTCGTCCAGGCCGGCGCGACCGTGCGCTACTCGATCCGCGCCGGGGACCTGCCGGGCATGCTGGCGCTGGTCGAGCGGGTCAAGAAGATCGCGCAGGGCGCCGCCCTGATGACCGAGACCGCTGTGGAGGTGCGGATCGTCAGCGCGGTGTCGAACCTCGTGGGCAACGATCCGCTGGAGCGGGCGCTGCACGGCGTCATGGAGGAACTCGGCCCGCCGCATTTCGACGAGGCCGACCGGGAATTCGCGCAGGCGATCCGGGCGACGCTCACCGACGGCGACATCGATGCGGTGTTCCGCGCCATCGGGATGCCGCGCGCTGAGGCACCGCTCGCCGATTTCCTGGTGCCCCTCGACGCGCCGCGCAACCCGGCGGTGGGCTCCACCGATGTCGGCGACGTGAGCTGGGTGGTGCCGACCGTCCAGGCCCACGCGCCCACGGTGGCGATCGGCACACCGTTCCACACCTGGCAGGTGGTGGCGCAGGGGAAGACCCCGGCCGCCCACAAGGCGATGGTGCAGGTCGCCAAGGCGATGGCCGCCACCGGCGCCCGGGCGCTCACCGACGCGGCCCTGCGCGACGCCGCCAAGGCGGACCTCGCCCGGCGGGTCGGCGCGTCCGGCTACGTCTCGCCGCTGCCGCCGGAGGTCGAGCCGCCGCTCGGCATGTCGCTGGGGCGCTGACGAAGCCGCGTCTCAGAGCGTCCGGGCGCGGAGCGCCGTCACGACGATCTCGGCCAGGATGACGACGCCGAAGATCGCGGCGAGCACCACGGCGACCTGGTCCCAGTAGAGCAGGTTCAGGGCGGTATCGAGCGCGACGCCGATGCCGCCCGCGCCGACCAGCCCGAGCACGGCGGATTCGCGGATGTTGATGTCCCAGCGGAACAGCGCGATCGACCAGAAGGCCGGCTTCACCTGCGGCCAGTAGCCGAGCAGCAGCGTCGAGAGCCGCCCGGCGCCCGCGGCCTGCAGGGCCTCGATCGAGCCGCGATCGGCCTCCTCCAGCGCCTCGGCGAAGAGCTTGCCGGTGAAGCCGACGGAGCGGAGCGCGATCGCCAGCGTCCCGGCTAGCGGCCCCGGGCCGAACACCGCCACGAACAGCAGCGCCCAGACCAGGGAATTCACCGAGCGCGAGGTCACGAACACGAACTTCGCGAACAGGTTCAGCGCGCGGTTGGGCGTGACGTTGCGCGCCGCCATCAGCCCGATCGGCACCGCGATCGCGATGGCGATCAGGGTGCCGAGCGTCGCGATATGGAGCGTCTCCACCAGCGCCCGCAGGGTCGGCCCGACATAGCCGGCATCCATCGGCCACATCCGGCCGAACAGGTCGGCCAGCTGGTCGGGGGCATCGTAGAGGAATTCCGGGATCACCTCGATCGTGCGCAGGCTCGCCACGAAGGCCGCCACCGCGCAGAGCGTGAAGGCGAGCCGCGCCAGCCGCTTCCACAGCGGGAAGCGCTGCCAGTGGCGCGGGCCGGCGGAAGCGGACGCGAGGGCGACGCTCACTGGAACACCTTGCGGGCCCAGCCGGAGACGATCTCGGCCACCATGATCAGGGCGACGATGACGATCAGGATCGCCAGCACCACGTCGAAGTCGAAGCGCTGGTAGGCGGTGAACAGCGTCGCGCCGATGCCGCCGCCGCCGACGATGCCCACCATGGTGGAGTTCCGCAGGTTGGAATCGAGCTGGTAGGTGGCGAAGCCGATGAAGCGCGGCAGCACCTGCGGCTGCACGCCCATGATCAGGGTCGACAGGAAGCCGGCGCCGGTCGCCCGCACCGCCTCGACCTGCTTCAGGGAGATCTCCTCGATCGCCTCGGCGAACAGCTTGGCGATGAAGCCCACCGAGGCGACGATCAGCGCCATGACGCCGGCCAGCGCCCCGAAGCCGATCGCCTTCACGAAGAGGATCGCCACGATGATCGGGTGGAACGACCGGCAGAGCGCGATCAGGATGCGCGTCGGCCACGTCACCCAGGGCGGCATCAGGTTGCGGGCCGCCAGGAAGCCGATCGGCAGGGCGACCGCGATGCCGATCACCGTCGCGATCACGGCGATCTGCAGGCTCTCGAGGATGCCCGACTGGATCAGCTCCCAGCGGGAGAAGTTCGGCGGGAACATCCGGGCCAGGAACTGCTGCCCGTGGGCGAGGCCGCCGGCGAAGCGCTCGGGCGAGAAGCCGAGCTGGGTCGCCGCGTAGACCGCGTAGACGGCGAGGAGCGCCCAGCCGGCGCGCGCGGTCCAGTTGGGCCGGAACGCGACGCGGCCGGCGGCGCCGGGAGGGGCCGGGCGGGCGGGCGCGCTCATTCGAGCCAGTTCTCGCCGCCGTAGATGCCGCGCAGGTCGGCCTCGCTCAGCCGGTCCGGCGGCCCGTCATAGACCACGTGCCCGCCCGACATGCCGACGATCCGGGCGGCGAAGCGCTGGGCCAACGCCACGTTGTGGATGTTGACCACCACCGGCACGCCGCGCTCGGCCGCGAGCCGGGACAGGATCTCCATGATCTCCACGGAGCTCTTCGGATCGAGGGACGAGGTCGGCTCGTCGGCGAGCACGATCTCGGGCTCCTGCATGATCGCCCGGGCGATGCCGACGCGCTGGCGCTGTCCGCCCGACAGGGCGTCGGCCCGGCGGGTGGCGAAGCCCGACAGGCCGACCGCGTCGAGGAGGTCGAAGGCGCGGGCGATGTCGGCCTCGGGGAATCGGCGCAGCCACGCGCGCCACGCCGGCACGTAGCCGAGGCGGCCGCAGAGCAGATTCTCCATCACCGAGAGGCGCTCGACCAAATTGTACTCCTGGAACACCATCCCGATCCGGCGCCGCGCCCGGCGCAGGGCGGGGCCGGAGAGCCGCGCGAGGTCCTCGCCGCGGAACAGGATCTCCCCCGAGGTCGGCTGGACCAGCCGGTTGATGCAGCGGATCAGGGTGCTCTTGCCGGTGCCGGACGGCCCGATGATCGCCGTGAGCCCGGTGCCGGGCACCACGAGGTCGATGCCTTTCAGGACCGGCTGGCCGGCCCGGTACGCCTTGGTCAGCCCGCGGATCACCAGCGCGCGGGGATCCTCCGCGCGGGGATCGCCGTCGGGTCCGGCCGCCACCGCGCGCGTCGCGCTCCCCGCCGTCGCGGCTTGCGTCACGGTTTGCGTCACGGCTTGGGCGCGCCCGCGGCCTTCTTGCGCGCGGCCTCGGCCTCGCGGGCGGCCTCGCGTTCGTAGGCGACCTTGTTGTACGGCGTGCCCGATTCCTCCGCGACCTTGCGGACGATCGCCCAGTCCTTGAGGTAGGTGATCGGCGCGAACCGGTCGTCGCCCTCGAAATCCTTCACCATGTCGGGCGGGAAGCGGAAATCGTAGAAGCACTGCTTCAGCTTCTCGGCGAGTTCCGGCTTGAGATCGTGGGCGTAGGCGAAGCCCGAGGTCGGGAACTTCTCGCTCGTGTAGATCACCCGGTAATCGTCGCCCTTGATCGTGCCGCGGGCGACCATCCGGTAGAAGACGTCCGAGGCCACCGGGGCGGCGTCGTAATCGCCGGTGCCGACGCCCAGCGCCGACTTGTCGTGCCCGCCCGAG
Source organism: Methylobacterium sp. P1-11 (assembly GCF_008329595.1). Taxonomy (NCBI): domain Bacteria; kingdom Pseudomonadati; phylum Pseudomonadota; class Alphaproteobacteria; order Hyphomicrobiales; family Methylobacteriaceae; genus Methylobacterium; species Methylobacterium sp. P1-11. The sequence continues at coordinate 10,955 of NZ_NPKS01000067.1, read as the reverse complement.
TAGAGGAGCTTGTAATCCTCGCCGGGCTTCAGCCCCTGCTCGGGGAACAGCGCCTTCGGAGCGAGGTTGCCGGAATTCGAGGACGGGGCGGTGTGGGCCACGCGCTTGCCCTTGAGGTCGGCCAGCGTCTTGTACGGGCTGCTCGCCTTGACCACGACGATCAGGTTGTAGCCCTCAGGCCCCTTCTCGGTGCCCTTGGCGGCGAACGGGATCGCGCCGGCCATGTTCACGGCGAAGCCGAGGGGCCCGGTCGAGAAGCCCGCCACCGTGAGCCGGCCGGAGCGCATCGCCTCGATCTCGGCCGAGTTCGACTGGACCGGATAGTAGACGACGCGCTTGCCGGTGCACTGGCTCAGATAGGTCGTGAACGGCTTGAACGAGTTCTCGTAGACCGCGGGATCCTCCACCGGCGTGTAGGCGAAGACGATGACGCTCGGGTCGCGGGTCTTGGCCGGGACGTCGGCGACGAGGTCCTTGTTGGCGTCGCAATAGGCGTCGTCGAGCTGGCCGCGGTTGGGGCACTCGTCGGCCCGGAGGGGCGACAGAGAACCGAATCCGCAGAGCAGCGCCAGCGCTGCGCCATATCGGGCGAATGTCACGCGGTATCCTCCCTGCGGCGCCGTGCCTCGGGCCGGCGCCGTCATGTTCCCGCTCGATCGCGGCCGAGCCTTAAGTCGGCAAACTTGTAGGCGGCGGTTTTCGGGAGATGCAAGGCGATCTGTCAAACAGTGGTTGAAGGACGCGGCCCGGTGACAGGGGTCCGCAGCGGCGCGAGACCTCTGTCATACCGGCCGGCATCGGGGCAACCGCCGTCGCCACCCTCCAGGGCTGACACCGGGCGCCGACGGGAAAGCGGTTCCGCCCTGGCACGCCGCGACAGGGCAGCCGCCGCGGCGGGCCAGGAATCCGGTCCGGCAGCCTGATCCTGTCGCGCTGCGGATCGTCCATCACGAGACAGCCCTGATCTTGGCCGCGCTCCCTGGCCGCCGCCTTCTGCTCTGGCGGACCCGCACCGTTTGCCAAGCCAAGAGCCGGCCGGTCCGGTCGAGGTCTCGTCGTTTTCGCCGCAGGCAAGCCGACGATAATCCGGTCGATCCCACGGGTCCGGGATCAAACGATTAGTCGAGGGCCTTCGACCAAGCGTGACTAAAAGGATTACGCAACCCACACGCACTGCGGGCCTTAATTTAACCGGCTAGAGTGGCGAAATACCCTGAGCCTTTAAAAGTTCTCGACCGTGAAACCGGCCGATCCTGCTGCCCGATCCGAATGGTTGTCAGCCCGGATAACAACACCGCTCAGGCGCATATTGAAACGCGAGACCACGCTCCCATGAATGCCCTTGCTCCAGCCGTCACGCGAGGCGGATCGGGAAACAATTTCGGCACGCTCCGGATTGCGTTCGCCCTGTTGGTCATCATCGGCCACGCTCCCGAGCTGATTGACGGAAATCGCGAGCGCGACTTCCTTGTACGGATGACCGGGAATGCCTTCTCGGGCGACTTGGCTGTCGACGGTTTCTTTCTCATCAGCGGCTACCTCATCACGAAGAGCGCCGGATCCTCTCGATCCCTAACCGGCTATATCGGCAAGCGCATCGCCCGAATATACCCCGGCTTCATTGCAGCCTTCATCGTGTCCCTTCTCCTGTTCGGCACCTTGTCGGGCGGAAGCATCAGCGACGTTCCCGTCGTCAAATCTGCTGTGAAGCTTTTCTCGCTGGGCCTTCCCGTCCTACCCGGTTCGTTCGCCGGGTTGCCGCATCCGGACCTGAACGGCTCCATGTGGACGATTTCCTACGAGTTCCGCTGCTATCTGCTGGCCATCGGGATAGCCTTCATCTCGACCAAGGCGCGACGGCCGTATTTTCTGGCCGTCATCACCGGGTTTAGCGTCCTCTATTTCTATCGTGATGCGCTGCCGGACATCCCGCACGGGAGTGCGATCTTCGGCGGCTCCGCCGCCACGATCCGCCTGACCTTCATCTTCCTGGTCGGATCCGCATATTACATCTGGCGAGACGTCATTTTCTTGACGCGCCGCGGCGCAGTGGTTGCGCTGACAGCTTGCACGGCCTTCCTGTTTGTTCCCCCGCTGGCGGAACCTGCCTTCGCGATCTTCGGCGGCTACCTGATCTTCTGGTACGCGCTGGCGAGACCAGCGAACCCTCTGAGCCGCTGGATCGATCGCACAGATCCGACATACGGAGTGTATCTCTACGCATGGCCCATTCAGAATCTGATTATTCAAACCATTCCCAACGTGATGCCGTTGACGTTGATAGCACTCACACTCCCGATCGCCTTCTGTTTCGCTCTTCTGAGTTGGCACTGTGTCGAACGGTCCTTTCTTCGCCCCAAAAGCCGGCCTTTCCCGGAGCTTCTGAGCAATCCCGACCGCTACTCGACCGCTCCGATGCACAGACCTCGCCTATGAGGGTCGCGGCCCTGGGCCTTCGAGGTCGGCTCCCCTTGCACCGCCACCAGATCGCGATTTCGCTCCTGGCCTCGGCCTGCGACTGGACCAGGTCGCGTCCGGACGCCTCATGTGGGATTGCAGCCCCGACCGCAGAATCGTCGGTCGGCTCGTCGGGCGCTGAAGCATCGAACGCGGCGTCGTCTTGGGAGGCTGATCCGACCGGCCCCTCCCGCGCCGGGAGTTCCGGCCCCGGCCCGCTTCAGCGTGAAGGTGATCTGCTCAGGCGAAGCCGTCCTCCTGCAGGACCTCGCAAACGCAGAGACCTCGCACGCTCCTCGGACCGCGGCGATGGACGGGACGTCGAACTCGACGGCCCCGACGCGCTTGATCGGGCCAAAGCATCAATGCTTCCGGCTATCGCGCCGCTTTCGCGGAGACATGGTCGAGCTTCCCGCGGCACAGGAACCCAGCCCTGCATGGATGAAGCCCCAGAGGAGCCGATCGCATGGCCCGCTGTGCAGATTGGTGAGCGCAGATTGGCTTCATCAGGAGAACGACCACGTCCGCTCAAGTCGTCCCTCAGACCGCGAGGACGCAATCCGCCAGATGCTCCCTGCCTTGTTTTCTGAAAGGGCCGAGATTTCGGATTTAACTTAAACATCTATTGTAGGGCGCCTATATGGTTCAATGGCGCCCCCGTCCACCAAGCGATGACTGTTTTTACAATGTATATGCACTTCGATTTTTCGCCACCGACTTGTTTCGGCTGGACTCTGGCCGCGCAAAACTGCTATGTCCGGACTCAAGCTTGGCTAGAATGGCCCGGCGTGCCACGAGGTCGGCCATGACTTTCAAACGGATCGGAACGCTTGTGGCAGTGCTGGCATCCAGTGCATGCTCACATGTGCCGCTGAGCCCGACCGCCTATAGCGCGCTGCCGCCCCCGACCGCGATGGCGGCTACAACGGCGCCGACGGCCCCGCTCGTGGACCTTGCAGGGCGGCCGCCCGAAGCGGATGACGGCCCGATGCCCGTCGTCATTCCCGGCACGCTGAAGCTTCAGAACGCCGAGTTGGGGCAACGCGGTGTCAACCCTCTGGCAGTGCTTGATTTCTCCAGGCGCTCGCGCCTGGCCTGGAAGGCCTTGCGTCCGCAGGACCTGATCAAACCGCCGGTCTACGCCTCGGTCTCGCGGATGTATGACGATGTCGACATCCGGGAGACGGCGACAACGTCGAGGAAAGGCTCTGCGCCGGAATCAGGTCTCAAAGCCGGCAAGGCGCCCTTGGAATACGACCGCGAGGCGACGATGGAGACCCTCTTGAAGGGCGGACGCACGGCCACGAGCAGCATCTGCTCAGGTTGCTGATCTGGTGCGTCGCGGCATTGCCGGCACCGCGTAGCGTCTCCGGATCCGCGCAGGCCCGATCTTGGTCCGTTGCGGTCCCGTCGGCCGGCCGGTCATTGCCTCGATCACGGAACCCGGCATCGGTGGCATAGAGCGCCTGACAGAACGGCACGATGGGTCCGGCGCGGCGGTGTCGGGGCTGCACCCGGCCGCTTCAGCCCGATGACCTCCGGAGCGAGATCGCTCGGGTTCTGCCGCCGAACGCCTTCGGCAGTTCCCAGGCTCGAACCCGTCAGCCACGGCGGTCTCATGAACCCTCCGGATTCGCATCCTGCGAGCCGCGAACCTTTCGATCTTCTGGCATTGAGCGGCTCGCACAGCGGTCGCGCAAAGCTCGGTCGGGCCGTGCGGCCGCGTCGCAGCGACAGGGTTCGTCTCCTTCCCTGCACGACCGCTCACGCAAGGCGGGCCATCCCTGATTTCGGTTGCAAAGCCACCGTCTGGAAAGGGATGCCGCCGACGGCGGCCGCCCCGGGCCCCGGCTGATCCGCGGCGAGCGAGACGCTCACCCCATCCGACGCGTCCCCAAGCTAGTCTCGCGGTAGGAACTCCGTCCAGGACAAGACGGTGAACACGGGCGGCGCGCGATCGGCGGGCTCGACGGATACGGGATCCTGCGACCGCTCCATTCGAACGGACGGGCATAACAAGGTGGACCCCAATTCGGCCTCTGGTGACAAGATCCGCCGAAGAGGAGTCGGCGTCGTCATGGCCGGCTTCGGTTCGAGCCACGTTCCGGGCATTACCTGCTGACCGCAATTGCCGACAACAGCTTCGAAGATATTTCCCTCGATGGAAGCGGAAACGATGCAGCTGGCAGGATGGTACACCAATTCATATTGGAATTTCCCGCGATCATCGGACTCTGTCCGAAATCGGTCATCCAAGACCACCGTCGTGTGAGGTCGCTCTGTCGTACCGATCACATAAAGCCGGCCGGTGGCGATCCCGGCGGACGTGATGTCTGAACCAGCCGAAGCGGGCGTACTGAAGCCAAGGGCCACTGCGCCAGCCAGCGTCCCAGCCACGAACACGCCGAGCATTTTGACCTCCCCCAACCGATGGCCTGATCAAAGCCCACCCAACCATATCGCAAACTGCAATGGCGCGATGAATATCGCATTTCATAACCATTTTAACTATCTCCTCCCACCTGCATCGGTCAATTGAGGTAGGATATAATGATATGGCATGGGTCGCCGCCCAAGATTGCCGGCCTGTCATATTGTTTTGCGTCTTGTATTGCAGGTTGGCGCCTGCATCTCCGTATTTCTCAACTCTCCATGCGATATAAACAAATCATATGGCGATCGGGCGATTCGATGATAGCTTGACCAAGCTTGCTTCACGTTTCAACAAGGACCGCTCCCGTTGGAACACTGGAAATCTCGCAGTTGAAATACAACCGGATGGCTCCGATCCTGGAACGACTCCGGCGCGGTTCCGGATAGGGCACCTGATGTCCGCGCCGTGTTTCCGTGCGATTGAGGTTGGTTCAGGCTGCGCGGCACCGCTCGGACCAGGCGCCGGCCTCGGCTTCGATGTCCTGACCGCGAGCAGATTCCGCAGCTCTACCGCGACCGGCACCCTGGCGAGGATTGCTGCGCCCCCTCTCAGGACCTTTGCGGCAATGCCGCCGCCGGTGCCGTCCTGCTCACCAGCCGTACGGGCTGCAGGGAGGTCCACATTTCGGTTTTCAGCTGGACTCGCCAACTTGCCCGCGCTCGCAGGTCCCAGGGGAACCGACCACAGAGCACGTGTCGTCAGGTGTCACCGCTGCCGATCGTCTGTGGCCGTGGCCTATGCAGGCTCGGCTGAGCCCTGCGATCACGCGGAAAGCAATGCAGAGACCATTGCCCGAATCGTTACAGCAATGAATAAACAACAATGATTATTGTTATCGACACGAACAGGCAAGCAGACACAACCAACCAATGATCGAAATATGTTGCATCACGATCAGCCTGATCGGTCGCACAGGACAGGCAGTAAACGTCCGGAACTTTCACTTTCTCACCACAGGACCGGCATACCCCGATCGAGAGTGATCGTTCCTTTGCGGACATCCTGCGGGCGCGCAGCGCTTTCCCGAGATGCCGGAATCGCGTGGACCGTCCAATTTCTGAACTTCTCATCCGAGCACACGCCGTTCGACTCTGCTGAAATGCGTGCCACAGAAATTGGGCACCCTCTCGTCAAGTAAGCTCATTCAATCAACCGAATAAATTATTTATCTAAATGCCCGCCAATGATGCATCTATTCATTGCCGCTTCCACCTCGGCAGGCCGCTCGAGTTCCGTGCGGCGTTCCCATGACACCTCTGGCTGCCCCGCCTGACGGAAACCGCCATCGTCCGGGGCCCTCGAGCGCTGGCGGCGCGCATGCGGACCCCGCTCTCAAGTTGCGGTCAGAGAATACTATGCTTTGACCGATCAGACAGCTATCTCGTTGATGAACGGTTTATCATCACATTTCGCGCCACAACCCAAGCGACGGGCCTGACGCCTCGGACCGCTGAGCCCTGCGTACAGGATCGGCGGCAAGCGACCAAGGTTCGCGCCGGGCGGCGCTTTCCCGCGGCACAAACGCAAGCTCCCGTGCTCCAAGCAACGGCATTTCATGACATCTGATCTGGCCGGCCCCGCGGTACAGGATGGCATGGTGCGCAGCGGCCAGCGCGACGAGGCCGGTGCCGGGCCGCAACGGTTTCCCGGAAGCGCGGGTCGCCTCGCTGCTCTGCGGCTCCGCAGGCGCGGTCGCAAGCATCATAGCGCCGCCCATCTCCGCGCCCTGACCTCGGGCGGGAAACGCGGCGCCCGATGTCGAGCCACGTCGTCCGGCTGCACCGAATCCGCCCAACCCCAGCGAGATCGGCGCTCTCAGGATTCGGCAGGCGTCCGGGCGGGCCGTCGCGCGTATCGGCCGGGTTCGAGAGACTGCTCGATCGTCCGCAAACCTGTCCGGAGCGGACCTTGGCTTCGCGCAGAGGTTGGCACCAGCCCGGAGGGTCCCCGCCATCGCGGCTCGGTCAGCGATACGGCCGACCCGTCGATCGGGTGGGCTCGGGAACGGATGCCTGGCGCCGGACCATCACGGCGCGGCGCGCGACGCTCCAATCAGGACCGCCTTGCCGTGGCGATCCAACCTGATACTCCACACCACAATGTGGTCGGGAGCCAGAACAGAGAAACCGCCACCTCAACACCCGCCTTGAGAAGTAGAAACGAAAGGGCCAGCCCCTGAAGGATCAGCCCCGGAGGCTCGTCAGGTTCGACCCGATCATACCACATCGGATCATCGTGCTGACACGGGTCGAAAATGGCCAATGCTGGAACCCTCCACAGCCCGCAGCGGTCGTCAATCGCTGTATTAGCAAATTGTTTACCGGCGCCCGGCGCGCAGTGCGCGGGCAGAAGGTTCACGGCCGTCTGCGCAGAGCGCGCCGCCATATCCCACGCGACCCGTGACTCGGATGCCGGCCCTTGCAGAGGGGCCGCTCGGTGACGCTGCCGGGCGCCGGCGCGATCTGGTCCTGGCGCCGGCTCCCCGCGGAAACCTGCCTCGAGCAATGCCGACCCGACGCATCAGAGGCAGCGGCCAGGACCGGACCTGCCAGCAGCGGCGGCGTGATCATCGCGCCGGCGGGCATTCTGACGCGACAGAGGGCCGCCCTGCCGGGTGGCTGCCGTCTCACCGGCTCCCGCGCTGGGCCAGGACGGCCGGCACGGTGCGGATCATGATGGCGAGATCCCGGCGCAGGCTCCAGCGGGTCGCGTAGTCGAGATCGAGCGCCACACGCTCGCAGTAGGTCGTGTCGGAACGGCCCGAGACCTGCCACAAGCCGGTCACGCCTGGCGGCACGGCAAAGCAGGTCGCGAAGGCTCGCCCGTAGCGGACGACCTCGGCCGGCACGATCGGGCGCGGCCCGACAAGGCTCATCTCGCCGCGCAGCACGTTCCAGAGCTGCGGCAACTCGTCGAGAGAGGTCTTGCGCAGCACGTGCCCGATGGCAGTGATGCGCGGGTCGTCGCCGAGCTTGTGGGTCGCCTCCCATTCGGCACGAGCCCGCGGATTGGCGGCCAGATGCTCGGCCAGCACGGCGTCGCCATCCGTCACCATCGAGCGGAACTTCAGGCAGCCGAAACGACGCCCATCGCGACCAAGTCGCATGTGACGGAAGATCGGCGACTTGTAATCGCCGGCATAGATGAGGCCGGCGATCAACAGCATCAGCGGCAGGAGCAGGAACAGCGCCGTGGCCGATACCGTGATATCGAGCCCACGCTTGGCCGCCCAGTTCAAGCGGGGGCCTCGCGTCACGAAGGGCGCCGCCGGCAGAACCGCATCGGCAACGGCCTCCGCAGCCTCGCTCACGTGATTGGCCAACTCAACACCATGGTGCGGCGCACGCAGGATGGTGTGAAGCGGCTGGCCAGCGTCGCGCAGCATGGTGTCGGCTCCTCGTGAAGGAAGTCGGCAGGGGAGGCGGAAAATTGATTAATCAGTTATTAACAGCTGGATATCAAATCATCGCGCTTATTACAAGCTGAGCCGTAGCCCATATTTCAGTCTTCGGGCGGCTCAAAATCCCAAGGATTGGGAACGGCTTGACGTGTCCAGCCGCAGCTTTACAGCGTTTACGCCACGGACACCGCGACCAAATCCGCCTTCTGCCCTGCGTCGGCGCAATGCCGCGATATATCTATCTCGTCTGGATGCTCACCGAACATTTGTGCACTGCGTGCGGCTGGAGCGGAGAGAGCCGCATGCCTGGATGGTTGACACGCAAGAGACGAGCCTCGACCGGCGTTGTGCTTCTCGCGAACGGACCGCCCGCCAAGCCCCATTGGCACTCCCGTCCGGACAGGAACTGCGCGTCCCCAGGTCTGGGACAGGCGCGCTCCGCCTAAGAAGGACGCCGATCTGGCTCTGCGGCGCCGCGGAGATCAAAAGGCCGTTCGGCTCCGCCTGGGAACAGAGGAATAAACTGAGTTAGGGCCGCAAATTCAATTTAGAGCGAGCAGCGATCATGGCACGTTGAGGGACACGCTCTATGGAGCGCACCTGTAACGGACTAAAAGCGCGAACGATGAGGTTGAGTTCGGCGCCGGTTTGACGGCATATGCCGCCACGCCGGACGGGAGCATGGGCGGGCGTCCGCTGTCCGACGCGGCGGCGCGACAGCCATCATGGCAAGCGCCCTCTCGGATCCGGACGGCCACGTCAGTAATCTGCGCATGCCAAAGCGGCATCCAACATGCAGGAGGCGATGTGGATGGGGATTGTCCCTGCCATGCGCGCCGGGAAAGGACAGAGTTTCGGGCGACAATGCACGCGCGTGGATCTGCGCCAGCCCGGCCAGCGGACGGGGCCGGCACCGGATGCAGGCTTTGTCCCCTGGAATCCGGCCCGACCCGCGCACCACAGCCACAGCGGGCACGTCACGAGACTCAGTCAGGGGGTTTGGAGGCCCTCGATATCGGATCGGCCCGACGTTTGATTGACCCCTGCCCTATTGAAGATACCTGTTTCAGATCGAGCTGAGAACACCACATTCATGGTCCATTGCCTATGGAAAGGCTGCACGGTCGCAGTCGATCAGGGTCGCTGCCGGTGGGCAGAGTGGCCCGCGCCTCGTCGGACGGCGTCCGGAGTGGGACCCGCTTGCGACGCGCATGCCCCTTCGGCTGCCCTCCAAACGGCGCCGGCCGGCTTGTCTGATGGTCGTGGGATCAAGGTTTGATTGATGAAAGTCGCGATCGTCCATTACTGGCTCGTCGGGATGCGCGGAGGCGAGAAGGTCATCGAGGCGCTGTGCAACCTGTACCCCGAAGCCGATATCTTCACACATGTCTACGCGCCGCAAGCCATGTCGCCGGCCATCGCCGCGCACCGTGTGACGACATCCTTCATCGGCACGTTACCGTTCGCGGCCAAAAGATATAAATCCTATCTCCCCCTGATGCCGATGGCTCTCGAGCAGCTCGATCTGCGCGGGTACGATCTGATCATCAGCAGCGAATCCGGTCCCGCGAAAGGCATCATCCCGCCCTCCGACGCGGTCCACATCTGCTATTGCCACTCGCCGATGCGGTACGTCTGGAACATGTACCATGACTATCGCGAGCGTACAGGATTGCTCACGCGCCTGATGATGCCGCCAATGGCCCACTATATCCGGAATTGGGACGCCATCTCGGCAGGCCGGGTCCACGAATTCATCGCCAATTCAAACACGGTAGCCCGGCGGATCGAGACCTACTATCGGCGCCAGGCAGAGGTCATTCATCCGCCGGTGGATACCGCGGCGTTCGAGACTGTCCCGGCCGGTGAGCTCGGCGATTATCATCTCATGGTCGGGGAGCTGGTGCGCTACAAGCGGCCGGAACTGGCGATCCAGGCCTTCAACCGCTTGCAGAAGCCACTCGTGGTGATCGGCGGCGGTGAAATGTTGCGCGAGTTGCACAGCATGGCCGGTCCACAGATCAGGATTCTCGGCCCACAGCCCTTCGACGTGTTGAAGCATCATTACGCGCGGTGCCAAGCCTTGATCTTCCCCGGAGAGGAGGATTTCGGCATCGTCCCTGTCGAGGCCATGGCGAGTGGACGGCCCGTCGTCGCGTATGGCAAAGGCGGCGTTACCGAAACGGTGCTCGACGGAATCACCGGAACGTTCTTCCACGAACAATCCGTTGAAGCGTTGATCGATGCCGTCGAGCGCTGCCGGACCATCGGCGTGGAGTCGGAGCGGCTCGTCCGCCGCGCTGCCGACTTCGGCGTCGACCGCTTCTCGGAGGAGATCAGCCGCTTCGTGGACGGCGTCCTGGCCCGCAGGCGCCTGACGGCGCCCGGAGTGCAGCGCGCGCCGAGCCGCGCCTATCTGGTCCAGTGAGGCCGCGGCGTTCCGCCCCTGAGGGCCCTCGGAAAGAACTTATTCCTCAGGAAACGGATCTTATGTCGGAAGCCGTCGTCTCAGTCTGTCCGGTCGTTCTGTGCGGTGGGACGGGGACGCGGCTGTGGCCGGCGTCGCGGGAGAGCATGCCCAAGCAGTTCGCCCGGCTGGTCGACGCCGAGCGCTCGACCTTCCAGGCGACACTGGCGCGGGTGTCGGACGCCTCCGTCTTCACC
>NZ_NPKS01000066.1:0-15938 GCF_008329595.1 Methylobacterium sp. P1-11 | reverse complement strand
GGCACGCGTGTCGGCCTGCGCGGCTGCGGTGGCGAGAGGGGACGCCGTGGTCTGGATCGTGGTCACGCTTTCACTCCGGGTAGTCGGCCGTTCGTAGCCGTATGGCTGTGGTGGCTCAGTCGCGGGTGGCGCTGACGAGCAGGCCGAGGCCGAAGCCGACGGCGCCGGCGATGAGCAGGGAGGCGAGCGGGTACTCGGCGACCTGATGGCTCACCTCGCGGGTGCCCCGGCGCAGGACGTGACCACCGCGCTCGTAAGCGTCCTCGGCGTAGTCGGCGGCCTCGTCCGCCGCGCGGTACACGGAGCGCTGAGCCCGGTCGAAGTGCTCCTCGGCCGCACCCTGCGCGCGGCGGGCGCGGTGCTCGACGTCGTCGGAGCCGACGAGGCCGCCCACGGTGTCGCGGATCTTGCCCCCGATGTCGCGGACGGTGTCCTTGGCCTGTCCGTACAGGTTCTCGGCCTGCCCGGCCGCCTGGCGGGCGCGACCCTCGACCGAGTCCCGCTGGGAGCCGGTGAGGTCGCCCACCGCGCCCTGCACCTTGCCGCCAAGCTCCTTGGCAGCGCCCGTGATCCGATCCGTATCAACCATGTCGTTCTCCTCGTGTGATCGCGTTCGTCGTGGGCGGCGTCTCGCCGCGAGGCGCCGGATGACATCCGTCAGCGATGACCCGAGCCCACGGGCCCGGCTCCGTCGGTCTTCGCTGCGCAGGCGCCACGCTTCTGGCGCCGACCCTCGGTCTCCGTCCGGGCACCGCCGGTGAGTGCGCCGACGGCCTCCTTCACCGAACCTCTGATGTGCCCGGCGGAAGTCGTTGTCCTGTCTTCGGCCGCGAATCCCCCGTCCTGCTGGAGAAGCCCCGCGCCGCGAGGCAGATGTGGGCAAATATCTGCCGTTCAATGATTAGAACATACTAGTACGGCGGTATTCATCCGTCAGAGATGCTCAGCGGGAAGCCGTTCTCGCGTCCCCATACGACGGCCTCGCTGCGCTTGTGGATGCCGATCTTGCGGTAGAGCGCGGCGCCGTGGTTGCGCACCGTGTTGCGTGACAGCCCGAGCTTGCGCGCGATCGCGTCGTCGCTCAGCCCCGAGCAGATCAGGTTGAGGATCTGGCGCTCGCGCACCGTCAGGTTCGGGGCTTCCCCGTTGCCGGCCTCTCGGCCCGGCCGGCGCAGGTTGGCGAGCTTCTCGATCAGACCGCGGCTGAACCAGGACGTGTCGGCCATCACGGTCTCGATGGCGTCGAACAGCTCCCGCTCGGTATGCTTGCGCTCGGTGATGTCCTGGAGGACCAGCAGCACGAAGGCGGCCTCGTTGATCTCGATCCGCTCGGCCGAGATCAGGCAGTCGAGGCTCGCCCCGCTCTCGTGACGCAGGCACACCTCGACGCCGAGCACGTAGCCCTGCCGCTCGAGCGCGGCCTCGACCTGCAGGCGCTGCTCGTCGGCGACCCACAGGCCGGCTTCCGCCGGCGAGCGCCCGACGATGCGGTCCTCGCCCAGGCCGAAGACCCGGCTGAACGCCTCGTTCACGCCGGTGACCTGGAAATCCTGTGCGCGCGCCAGCACGGTGGGCACCGGCGTCATCCGGAACGCCTTGGCGAAGCGCTCCTCGCTCTGGCGCAACGCCGTCTCGGCCTTCCGGCGCAGCTCCAGATCCGCGAAGGTGAACAGCATGCAGGGCTCGTCGCCCATCTCGATCGGCTGGCCGGCGACGATCACGAAGCGGCCGCCGCCGTCGGGCAGATCCAGGCAGGCCTCCATCTGCGGGATCGTGCCGCCGGCGTTGAGCCGCGCGATCGCGAGATCGCGGTTGCGGGCGCCGGCCAGGACGTCGACCTCGTAGACGCTGCGGCCGATCACGGCGTCCCGTGTGAAGCCGGTCATCTCCAGGAAGCCGGCATTGACCTTGACGTGGCGCAGGTCCGACAGGCGCGTGATGACGGCCGGCGCCGGGTTGGCGTTGAACGTCGCCTCGAACCGCGCTTCGGCCTCGAACTGGTCGGTGACGTCCTTGAGGATCAGCGCGAGGCAGCTCGGGTTGCCGTCGCGGTCGGTGGCCACCAGGCTGCGCAGCGAGTGGACGAAATCCTGCTCGGGCTTGTCCGCCCGCCGCACCTCGACGACGACGTCGTGGAAGCGCTCGCCGGCGACCACGCGCTCGATCGGATACTGATTGGGCGTGACGTTGTTGCGGTAGCGCAGGCAGAACCGGTCGCGATAGGCATCGACGGTCGAGCCGAGCTCGTCGAGGCTCCCGGCGCCGTGCATCGCCAGGGCGGCCTCGTTGGCGTAGGCGATGGTCTGGTCGGGCTCGACCAGAATCACGCCCTCGCTCAGGCCGGCGATGATCTGCCGGAGTTCATGCCGGTCGACGCGCGCGGTCACAGCTCGTGCATCCCTTCATGCCGTCACTGCCCGTTCGGCAGCGGGGCACAAACGGGTTGCGCACAAGCCGGTTCCCTCAACTAAGTTATTTTCCTGGTATACCCGCATCATTGACGCGGGCGCATTGCGCAAGAGATGAGTGCTCGCTGCGCCGAGGCGCCATGTCTGAGCGATTTCGTCGCATCCCCGAACAGATCTGACCCTGCCGAACGTGCAAGACATCGGCCGACAAGTGCGCGTAGCCTCCGAACGCGAGGTCGTGATCTCCGGTGCCGCTGCGAGCCTGGGATCAGGTCTTGGCGAGCATTTCCCAGAAGTTGTAGAAAACGATGCGACATCGCGTTTGGGTGGCCTGCTCGCCCGCCTGTCGGAGGCGCCGGACGCCGCGGAGGCTCAGGAACAGGTCGCTGCCGGGTTCGGGCGGGATCTGATCGCGGCGGTGCCGCATCTGCGCCGCTGCGTGCCTGCGCTGGCCGAAGAGCCTGTCGCGGGCGAAGACCTCGTCCGGCTTACCCTTCTGAAGGCCTGGACGCACCGGGCCCGGTTCCGGCCCGGGACCGACATGCCGGCGTGGCTCTCCGCGATCCTGCGCGACGGCGCCGTCAAGCACCCGCTGACGGCGCTTGGCTGCGCCGGCGTGCACGCCGCCAAGTGGCCCGACATGGTCCTCGCCGTCGGCGTTCCGACGGGAGCCTCGGCGGCCAACCGCTTCGACGGAGCTTGGTCGGTCATAGCCACCGCGGAGAGCGGGACCTGCACGGGGCCTTACAGCTACCCCATCGTCATCCGGCACGGCCTCGTCGACGAGGCCGGCGGGACCGGCGTCGATGCGTCCGGCCGAGCCGGCGCGGACGGCCGGATCATCGGCACGATCCGCAAGGGGCTTGCCAGCGTCTCGGTCTCGGGCCGCCTGCGCGGATCCGCCGGGACCGGCCGCTGGAGGCTGTCCGGGCTCGGCGCCTGTGCCGGACGCTGGACGGCTCGCCGCACCGGGTCGGGCGGCGCCGAACTGCCGCAGGCGGGGCCCTCGACGGTCACATGGCCAGGATGGCCCAGCCGTGGGCCGGGAGGGTCACGCGGGCGCCGGGGCCGCCGGCTTCCGTGAGATCGCCGTGGCCGGCCTCGATCGCCCGGGCCTCCGGAACCGGCAGCGGCATGGCCGCGTCGGCGAGGTTCAGGGCCATCAATACGCGCGCGGCGCCATCGCCCAGCGCGAGCACGAGCTGTTCGTTGGTCAGGTGGAGGGTGCGCGTCCGCGCGCGGTGCAGCCCGGCATGACGGCGCCGGAGCGCGATCAGATCCTGATGCAGCCGGTAGATCGGCCAGCCGTACGGGGCGAGATCCGCGGGCGTCGGCGGGAAGGCCGGCCGGACGGCGTCGTCGCCGCCGACGCGCTCCTCCTTCACGCCGCGGAAGGCCTGCTCGTCGCCGGCGTAGATCGAGGGCGTTCCGCCGCAGGTCAGCAGGATCGCGAGCGCATGCGGCAGGTGCCGCTCGTCCGTGAGCCGGCTCGCGATCCGCGTCACGTCGTGGTTGCCCACGAAGGTCAGGGGCGCGAACCGGTCGAGATAGCCGTTGTGCCGGTCCAGGGCATGGGCCAGCTCGAACAGGTTGCGGTCGTTGAGGGCGCTCCAGATCGCCTTCCAGAGTTCGTACTGGGTCACCGCATCCAGGCCGGCCTCCTGCACGAAGCGGGCGTAATCGCCGTGGATCACCTCGCCGACGATGTAGGCCTCCGGATGCGCGAGGCGGACTTGCCGGAGCACGCGCGCCCAGAAATGCGGCGGCACCGCGTAGGCCGCGTCCAGCCGCCAGCCATCGGCGCCACGGGCGATCCAGTGGCTCATGACGGCGGCGACGTGGTCGGCGACCCGCGGATCGTCGTGGTTGAGCGTGACGAGCTGCCGGTGCCCCTCGAAGCAGGCGTAGTCCGGCTCGATGCCCGGGCCGGAGCCCAGCGGCCAGGACAGCCTGAACCAGCCGGCCTGTTCGGATCCGGGCCCGTGCCGCAGGACGTCCTGGAAGGCCGGATGGGCCCGCCCGACATGGTTGAACACGCCGTCGAGCAGGACGCGCAGACCGCGGGCACGGGCCGCCGCGATCAGCGCGTCGAAATCGGCCGCGTCGCCCAGGCGCGGATCGATGCGGAAGTGGTCGATCGTGTCGTAGCCGTGTGTGGAGGCCGCGAAGATCGGCCCGAGCGCCAGCCCGGACACGCCGAGTTCGACCGCGTAGTCGAGCCAATCCCGGATGTGGGCGAGGCGATGCGTGACCGGCGCGGCCGGATCGGCTTGGTCGGGGGCGCCGACGAAGCCGAGGGGGAAGACCTGCCACCAGATGGCCTGTTCGATCCAGGGCGCCACCCGACCTCCGCTTGTCGCCAATCGGGAGCGAACCCGGTTCCGCCGCAATGGTTGCAGGGGGCGTCAGTCCGGCCTCAGCCTCGACCGCCGGTTTTGCGGATCACGATGGATCGGAGCCGTCCGGGCCTCGCTTCCCTCAGCGAAGGATGCACGCGTGGGCCAGGGCGCGTCGCGAGGCGGCATTGCCCGGATTGGCCAACATCGGTCCGACTACGGCGAACAAGTATCTATCCCGCCTGAGTTCCTACTGGCGGTGGCTGGCGAAGAAGGTTCCATCCGCTGCCGTGAATCCCTGGTTCGGCGTGGCCCTCGAAGGAGGCCGACGACGGGAGGACGAAAGGGAGCGGTCGTTCACGACCGGCGAGATGGCGCTGCTTCTCGGAGGCCCGGCCACGCCGCACATGTCCGACCTCATGATGCTCGGCGCGCCGACGGGCGCGCGTCTCGACGCCATCGTGGATCTCAAGGTCAGGGACGTCTCGGCGGCCACGATCCAGATGCAGGCTCGCAAGCTCGAGACCAGGGACCGGCTCGTTCCGACCCATCTGACTTGAGGGAGGTTCTAGGGCGTCTCTGCAAAGGCATGTGAGCCAGAGCCTGGTCATGCCAAGCGTGCCCATGGCGAGGTAGTTTGCGGCTCGCTTCTCGTCGCGGGCGGCGATTCGGCGATACTGCTTGAGCCGTCCGATCAGCCGCTCGACCTTGTCGCGCTCGCGGTAGGCGGCGTTGTCGTAATCGAGCTGGCGGGGCTGATCCTTGCGGGTCGGGATCACCGGCTCGATCCGGCGTTGTCGGAGGCGGCGACGGGCCGGCGGACGGGAGCAGCCCCGGTCGCCTGCCGCCCGGCGCGGACGCGGGCGCGGGCGGCCGCGCCCTGGTCCATTGGAGCATTCAACGCAAACGGACACCAAAATCATGTCGGACAGGCGAGCGATGTTCGCTCAACGACTGCGGCCGGATCGATTGTTGTGCTGAGACCGTGACTCCAGAGATCCGGAAAGCCTGTATCTTTGAAGATAAGACCTCGAACAAAAAACTCTACTCGATCGGCATCGACCCGATTGCGTACTTTGCGTACTCACAGATAAAAGTAAATCTTGCGAACGGACGCAGAATGTATAGTCCAAGGAATTTAGTCGGGCATCGGACGCGCAGTCCCCGCCTGACGGACCGATCTTCGAGGAGCGTTCGACCGCAGCTGAACGATGACGACCCTTGATGCCCGGCAGCGACGGCCAGTCCCTTTTCCCTCGGGCGCAGGCGGCATATGCCGCATCGAGGAATCTAAAGTCGCTCGACTGATCGCGGAGGGGGAACAGGGACATCGATCGGCCACTTCCCCAAAGAGCGAGGAAGGCATGTTGATGCTCAAGGCTGTGATCTTCGACGTAGACGGAACTCTGATCGACTCCGTTCCCCAGCATGCGAGAGCTTGGCAGGACGCCTTTCAGGATTTCGGTCATGACATCCCGTTCGAGGACATCCGCCGCCAGATTGGCAAGGGAGGCGATCAGCTGCTCCCAGTCTTCCTGTCAGGGGACGAGCTGGACGAGAAAGGTGAGGCGCTGGAGAAGCACCGCTCCAAGATCCTGAAGGAGCGCTACCTGCCGACCATCCAGGGCCTTCCGCAGGTGCGTGCGCTCATCGAGCGCCTGCAGGCCGACGGAAAGCAGTTGGCGCTTGCGTCCTCGGCCAAGCAGGACGAACTTCAGACGTATAAGAAAATTGCCGACATCGACGATCTCATCGGCACCGAAACCTCATCGGATGATGCCGAGGAGAGCAAGCCGAACCCGGACATCTTCCAGGCGGCTCTGAAGCGGCTCAACGGGATCGCGCCGACCGACGCCATCGTCATCGGTGATACCCCTTACGATGCCGAGGCTGCGAGAAAGGCCGGTGTGCGCACAATCGGGCTGCTCAGTGGCGGCTGGTCGGCCGAGGAGCTGAAGCAGGCGGGCTGCATCGCGACGTACCGGGATCCGGCAGACCTGCTCGCCCACTACGATGGTTCACCATTGGCCGGGTCACAGACCTAAGCGCGCCGACGAGGGGATGTGCGGCCGATGAGCGACCAAATCCCGGACGTCCCTGGTGGTCCGCACCTGCGCACCGTCGCAATGCCACGCGATACGAACGCGAGTGGCGCCATCTTCGGCGGTTGGACCGTGTCGCAGATGGATCTCGCCGGGGCACCTTCGTCGCCCAGCGCGCTCAGGGTCGCGTCGTCACGGTCAGCATCGATGCGATGCGCTTCCTGCGCCCGATCTCAGTCGGCGATGAGGTCAGCTGCTATTGTACGCTGCACCAGGAGGGTGAGACGTCACTGGCGGTTAAGGTCGAGACGTGGGTTCGGGAACGAAGCGGCCGCCACCCGGAGAAGGTCACCGAAGGCGTGCTCACCTACGTGGCGGTGGACGATGACGGCAAACCTCGTTCCCTGCGCCGAATAGATCAAAGCTAGGCCAGCGCGCACGTCCTGGCGGCATGCTGATTGAGACAGCCGCTATCTCTCGCCCGTCGCAACCCTGATTTGCTGCTCTTCCAGATCGAGCGCGGCCATGAGGATGGCCATTACTTCATGCTCAAGGTCATCCCTGTGATCGGCCAGCAGCCTCGTCCGCGCCGCCTCGAGACGGGGTTGATTGGGGGCGCGGTGGCGCGCCGTCTGAAGGGGGGAGCCACGAAGTCATCGGGGCCGCCCGCTCGGAGGCGGGCGCGGCCAAGTTCGATGGCGCGGGCTTCGCGGCCGTTCGAGGCGACCTCCCTGATGTGGCCAGCGTCGCCGACGCAGCTTAAGGAGCCGATGCCGTTGTCCATGCTGCCTCGCCTGGCGACCTGAACACGGCGGCCCGCGATGAGGCCGCAAGGCGCGCGATCATCGGCGCGCTCCGCGGCACGGCCAAGCGGTTCGTCTATACGAGCGGCTGCCTGATCTACGGATCAACCGGCGACACACAGGCGACCGAGGTCGGCCGACATTCATCGTTACGGCTGCAAGGCCGAGCTATGCGTACAAGAGCAGTTTATGGAACAGGACGCGCCGCGCCATTCTGCGGCCACTTGCAACACCTTGTGCACTCTGGGGAGACGGACCGGCCGGGCAGATGCGTCTCCTCGAGGGGCGCACATTACGCGTGAGCCAGGCTCCGATCATCACGTCACCGTTCGGCCGGGCGCACGCCCACTCTCGTCGGAATGCGGCGGCCGATCCGGGACCGGCAGGCCTCTGCGGTCGCCGGCGGCTGCGTCTTTCTAGGTAGGCGACAGCCCTTGCAGCGTTTCCAGTTCCGTCCTTGCATCAGCGGGCCATTGGACTGCGCGCGATCAGGATCGGCGCATGATTTCTCGCGGCATCGCCCTAGTCATGCAGGGTGCCGCGTTCTTCTAGGTGGTTGAAGGACGGTTCGGTGACGTTACAGCGACCCCTCCAAATCCTAGCTCCCACGCGCTATCCATGGCGCTTCAATGGGCCGCGGCGGTCGCGGCACAGGATCGAGAACCGAAATTTCCTTCCGCTGAACTGGGTGCATCAAGGCATCGAGGGGATTACGGCCTTCAGCCCTTGGCCGCCGCGGCGCTTCGACCTCATTCACGCCTTCAACCGGATCCCTCTCGGCCGTGCGCCCTTCGTCATCGGCTTCGAGTCTCACATGCCCCGGGGTTTCGGCTTGGAGACCAGCCACTATTACGGCGTTCTCTCGCGAATGCTGGCATCCTCACGCTGCCGGGGCATCATCGCGATTTCCAATTATGCGAGAGAAATCTTCAAGGAAACGCACCAGAATAGTCCAATGCGGGATATACTCTACGGAAAGCTGTCCGTCCGGTACCCGAATATCGAGCTTCCTGCCGAGGCAGCTCGGCCCGAACCGGTCGGCCGGGCTCCGTTCGTCGTCTCATTCGTCGGCAACCATTTCGCGCGAAAGGGGGGATGCGTCGCGGTCAGGATGGCCGAACTGGCCCTTCAAAAGAAGCTGCCGGTGCAGGTCGAGATCGTGAGTTCGCTGCAGGTAGGTCGCGGCGTCTGGACTGATCCCCTGGACGATCACTTCTACGATCGCTACCGCGCCGCATTGCAGCTTCCGAACGTTCGCTGGCACGCCACTCTATCGAACGTTGAGGTCCATGCTCTGTTTCGCCGCTCGCATGTTTCGCTCCTCGCGACGTTTTGCGACACGTTCGGCTACAGCGCCATCGAGTCGATGATCCACGGCACGCCGGTAATCGCTACGCGACAGGGTGCGTTGCCTGAGTTCATCGTGCACCGCCAGAACGGCCTTCTTCTCGATCTCGACACGGCGCCGAACGGCGAGTGGATCCATATTGCGCATCCCGACCGTGGTAGTCGGGCTTACGAGAGTCTGGTCGAGGGGGAGATCGAACGGATGGCGCAAGTGGCGATCGGTGAGATAGAGCGGCTGATCGAACGGCCTGACGAGCTCTATGGAATGCGGCGGCGCGCGCGATCCGACGCGCAGCGTCTCTTTGGCGATCAAGAGGCAAATGCATATTGGGACGACCTCTACGAGCGTGCGCTTACGGCGCAGGGGGTCGGTGAAATGCGGCTCAGGCTCGAAACCCGCTGACCGCGACGCGCGGGACGGTGCGCCCGATCAAACGACGGCGGCGCGGGCGTCCCGCGTCGCCGGTGTCCCTGGCCGTGGTTGTCCCCGTCAGACCGGCATGGCGTAGTGTGCCATGTGCTCGACGAGCATGGCCGGTGCTCCCGGAGCCCACTTGCTGGGAGCCATCGGATAGAGACCTTTCTCTGTATTGCCGCCTGCTCCGCCCAGCGCGATCTGAAGCATCATGAAGACGCGATTCGGATCCCCCGGATCGGCCGGGTTAGTCAGAAAGAATCGGTTTGGAACCGAGAAGGTGAGAGTCTCGTCGATCCCGAAGGCCATGCGTTCCGGTGTCCATTCGGACCAATATGTGTGGGGTTCGTCGTACCGGAAGTTGGGCAGAAGCCGCTCGATATCGACGAACTGCCCTTCCTTGGAACCACCGGTTCCGGCTGCGCCCCACCAGTTGGTCTGGTAGGGAAGGACGGATACGGGATCGGGCTGGTTGAAAGAGATCTCGACCGTGTCCTGCTCACAGTTCGGCCAGCGATAATGCGGAAGACACAATTGCCAGCCCGCCGGCCAGCAGCCCTGCTGCATGCTCAGGAGCGCGAAGCGATAGGCGAACCGGCCATAGCCTAGCCGACCATTGTGTTCGGTCGAGACGAGCGGTGTGGAATGGGTGCACCGCTTGCTATGGCCTCCCTGCGTGAGCACGATGGGGTGCGGAAGGCGCTCCGGGACGAGAAGGCGCCGCCCGTCGAGCATCTGCAGCGGTGCGGTGCCGTGCAGCCTTGGATCCGAATAGAGGCCCACTTCAGCATTGGTGAACTGCGCCCGGCCGCTCGGAAGGCTGTTCGTGAAGCAGGGGCGCCCGTCTCGGTCGAGGCCGGTGGCGGTGCAGACGAAGTCCGTGACGAGGTCGCTGTGGAAGTCGCGCGTCCACCCCTTGGCGACGGGTCTCGGCTTCGGCGCGTTCCAGGCTCGCGCGGTCGCTCCAGGCGCCAATGGTGACGGGTCCAAGGCATCCCGCCCGATCCGGGCTGCCCCCTTCGCGATAACAGGACGGAAGTCATAGGTCACGAAAGGCTGGATCCGGATGCTCGCGTCCGTGCCCGGATTCGGCAAGCTTACCGCGATGAGGATTTCATCGACATCGTACTCGAACACGAAGGCGCCGGACTGAGGCGATGCGCCACCGTCGATCTCAAAACGGAGGCAGCACGAATACGCACTCGGTCCACCCCGACGGATCGCCACGGTGGCTGTCCGGCCGTTCGGGCCTATGCGCGCGTCATGGACCGTGTAGGTCGGCAGGTCGTTCGGCGCCGATCCGGTGGCGGCGTCGACGGCTGGAATCCGAGCCGCCGTCGCGCCGGCTGCCAGTAGGGCGAGCATCGCGCGGCGGTTTGGAGACGCGTGCGTCGAACTGGAAAACAGCGGGCTTTGCCTCATGGTCTGTCCTGCGTGCGGGTGAGAGTCTCGGCTCATCGCGGGGCCCGCCCCGCGACGTGAATTGAAGGCGTGCCGGACACATCGCGAGGCCGTCACCCGGCCCGCGTGCGGGCGAGCCGCTTCAGGATGAAGCTCTGCGCCGGTCGTTCGACCACACGATGCAGGACCACCGCGATCGCGATTGCCAAGCCCACCCCGACGACGACGGCCAGCAGGGCGAGTTCCGCGCCGACGCGCGGTGCGGCGATCTTGATCGACGCCTGAACGAAATAAGGATGGCTCAGATAGAGCGCGTACGACGCGTCCCCGAGCAGGATCAAATTGGCCACCAAGCGTCCGCTCAGGGGCGGCAGCGACAGGCATGACGCCACGATGAGCGTCGCGACGAAGCCGTGCTTGATCACCGAGGGCAGGTCGAGATCCAGCAGGTAAAGCAGGAGGGCGCCGATCGCCAAGAGGGCGGCGAGCGCGGTACGTCCCCGATCGATCGGCAGCCCGATCGCGTAGATCTGCGACAGCGTGAGGCCGAAAGCGAACTCAAGGATCATCGGGTTCGTGTAGAAGTGCCACAGCGTGCCTCCCTCAGGCCGTATGCAGCCGACGAGGACGATCAGCGAGAGAAGTGCACAGGCAATCCAGGCGGCATGTCGGCCGGCACTCAGGCACAGGCAGAACAAGGCGTAGAAATACATCTCATAGCAGAGCGTCCAACCCAGGAAGAGTAGCGGCTGAATGAGGCCATTGTCTTTCTGATAGGGTATGAAGAGATAGGACCGGATAATCTTTTCGGTCGACACTGTGGTGCCGTTCACGAGCGCCGGAGCCATCAGGGTGACGAAGACCACGCCGGTGGTGAGCAGCCAGTAGAGCGGCACGACCCGGGCGACACGGCGGACTGCGAAATGGCTTATCCCGCGCGCCGGTTCGGCCGTGTACGCGATGATGAAGCCGCTCAGGACGAAGAAGATGTCGACACCGATGACCCCATCATTGAATGGGTTCGACGCCCCGCCCGCCTCCACCGACAGTCCGCTGCCAACGTGAAACAGAACCACAAGGAAGGCCGCGACGAACCGAAGGATCTGAAGAGCCGGCAGGCGCGCTGGTCGCGGGCCGGCCGTCGGCGTGGCGACCGCCGCTGGAACGGGTTCCCTTCCGTACACCGAGACGAAGCTGTGAGACATGTGGGAGGCGCTCTCCAGGCTCACCCTACAGATCGTCGTGTTCGGCAGCGGAAGCACCTTAGCCGATTGACTTAGAGAATAGGATGCGTCTTCGTCCTAAAGCACATCTCGATAGCAGTCCGCCGCCCGAGATGGGCGACCGATTGTCTTGGTGAACTCAATTGTGCCCGGTGTAAAAGCACGAGTTGCGAATTTCACCACGAAGGTCATCGGGTGTTCCGTCCTGAACCTCCTTCGGGCGTAGAAGCACCGGGCTCCGTTCCGCCGCGGGCGGTGAGTTGGATTTTCGAAGGTTCCGACGCATAAATCGCGATTCCGCTTCGTGTCGAAGTTCTGTATTCCTCGAACATTTTGACGAGCAGAAACCAGACCTTTTATTAATGCTTCCTCGGAGATCACGCCTCTCTCCACTTTGCCGGACGGCTGAAGCTTGCAATGTAATTTGCGACGCCGCTGAAATACTCGGCCCCTCGGTCATAGGTCGTGATTAAGATCGGCACTCCGTCATGTCCCATCCTGTACAGATCCATGCCGAGATTATTGAAAAAGACAAAAAAATCGATAAAGAAGGTTCGTGAATTGACATTGGCGGGCCCAAATTCGAAAGATATCGCACCGATTTTGCCAGTTTTCAGACTATCGATGGCTCCTAGGACGGCTTTCAATTCGTGACCCTCAATATCCATTTTGATGTAATCGATAAAATCTATCTTATTTCGGGCGCGAAAGGCGTCAATAGTGGTAACATCGACTTTGATGATATCGGTAATTCCGGAAAAATCTGATCTATTGTAGGCGGATGCCACCTCGCTGTTCTCACCTTGGTATAGATCCATGGCTCCTTCGGTATCTCCTACGGCCTGTCGTATCAGCTCGCAATTTTCCAATTTCATGGAGTTGATGGCCGGCCAACATTGAGGCTGCGGTTCGAAGATGAATATTTTCGCAGACGAACCCATCGTTGTGAGTCGCTCGAAGATGCGACGCGACCAATTTCCAACATTGCCTCCAATGTCAAAAATAATCGGCTGATCAGAAGATATGAAGCTGACCGCGTTTTCGACCTCCTGCCAATCGGCATCGAAGCCCCCGCCTCTTTTCGATTGGAGGGCGGTCCCAATGTTTTCCAATATTCTCGGGAATGAAGTCAAGCCAGGCAGCGAGAACAGTGAGACCGCGCTCGGCATCAGTTGCTTCTTTAACATAGGTCCTCCGACTTTTGGCGATCTAAGAATCGCTGGCCCTTGAATAGTCATGCACTGACAATATGATTTTCAACCGAATATACGAGACGCCTATCGTCTTCCAATCGAATTTTGATGCAACGCTGTCCGAAGGCCTGCCACTTGACGGTAATCAGCAACGTTTGCGAACCGAAACTCAAAATTGAGTTCGATGAGCAGTGAGGGAAAAATCAGACGAGACTGAAACGTCCGTCGCGGAATAGCCCCCACCTTCATCAGAGCTTCCGGTCGTTGCGTTGATTCCTCTTGCCGTCACCGGGATGAGCGCTGCAAGCAAAAATTGGCTGAAGCTATGATTCTGGAAAAGCGCGTTCTCCAGATTGATCGAGACGGCGAGAGAGAAGCAGAAACTCAGAGGGAACACTTCGGCGTAAGATTGGCCGTTCAATGCTGTTGCGCAGGCTCGCTTGAGACAAGCGGCAAGGCCCAATCCGAAAATTATCAGTCCTGCCAAGCCGAACGCGACCGCCACGTCATAGAAGTTGTTGTGAAAGAACCAGAGCTTCTGGCCGATTGAGTATCGGAGATACTCGACGGGGGTCGAGGTGCTCTCCCAATAAGCCTTGTAGCCAACCCCGAACCACGGGTCCCTCCAGAATTGGTCAGACGCGAACTGCCAGAGAAGGGTCCGTCCGCTTAAGGTTCGATCTTTGCCCGTGTCCTCCAAAAACCGCTGGCCGATCGCATCGCTGTGCAGAGCAACATAAGCCAGCCCAGCGCTCCCTAAGGCGACTGCAAGCCCGACCACGAAGCCTGTGAACACAGATCCTCTCCGCCAGACTGCAGTAACGATGAGCGGACATAGTCCCACTAGGGTTGCAACTTGAGCGGTGGTGGAGTGCGACAGGTAGAGGATGGTGAGCGAACCGATAAATGACGCGCCTGTGATCGGGCGA
Organism: Methylobacterium sp. P1-11; assembly: GCF_008329595.1. Classification (NCBI taxonomy): domain Bacteria; kingdom Pseudomonadati; phylum Pseudomonadota; class Alphaproteobacteria; order Hyphomicrobiales; family Methylobacteriaceae; genus Methylobacterium; species Methylobacterium sp. P1-11. The sequence goes on along the minus strand of NZ_NPKS01000066.1, from coordinate 1,841 downwards.
TTCCACCCGTCCAAGAACAAGCAGGCGGCGCAGATAGCGCTGAGTGCCATCATGCCGCCGAGCACGTTCTTATGGGTGTAGATGCCGAACCACACACCTGCGCCGCTAATCGCGCCGCGATGAAACGCGAATTCCGATACGGCCGATAAGATCTGTGCAGCGACGAGAGCCCAGAATAGGATCTTCAATAGGCGGGATTGGCCGAAGTATAGTTGAAAGACATAGCCCGCAACGATAGTCATCAACAACTGCAGGCCGTGATAGAACGAGACGGCAGGGGTGAGCGACCAGAGCGCTGAAATCATGGCCAGCACCGGCCACGCAGTGAGCCAGGGGTTTGCGATCAGGCAGTCGTTAAGCCGAGACAGGCGGCCCAGGACCGTGAGCACCGCCACGACGTCGACGGCGAACCACATATACCGTTCGCCTGACAGGATTCCGAGGAGGGTGCTGTCCGCGTAGCAGGCGCACAGGAAGACGACTGCGAGGGCATCCGCACACCCGAACGGTGGATCGTATGTGACGCCCGCCCCTCGTGCAGGTCCGGAATATTCCAATCCGGACGCGATAAGCCGCATGGCCATTGCTGCTCCGTGTCTCCCACCGTGCTGTCCAACGCCACGATCTGATCGTCGGAGTGATGGAGTCGCGAAACGGAAACCGCCGCAATACGGGTCGCCTACCTCAAAGGGCGGTGCCGAGTTTCACCGGCGAGCGGGAGGGGACCGGGAGGACCCGATGGCCGGCTTGACGATGTCGGCCCGCCACATCGGCGCTCGACTGCTAAGACGGATCCGACCGTCGTTGCTCCGGCCCTTGAAACGCGGCCGACCCCGCATCGACGTGTTCAGAGGCGCTGGCGCAAAGATGCGGGATGCATTTCTGTCGTCGCAGGTGTCATCGGTGTTGAGTGCGGCAGTTCATCCCGCCGAACCCGGTTAATCGGCCGCCCTTTATTGTGTGCGCCAGAACACCTGAAGGCTGATGCAGACTGCCGCGAAGTCTACAGCCCTGAGTAGGTGCAGGACCCTAAAGGCGATGAGGCGCAGGCCGGCTCCGGTGGCGGGCAAGCGTTCGCAGTCGCGGGCCGAGCGTCGAGAGCGTGCTACCCAGGCTGAGGCGCTCGACTGCCCATAGCGGCGTCGCGACAGGATGAAGCCGCGCTTGGCTTCGGGCAGCCTGACCACACCTGGAAAAATGAGTTGATCGGCAGTCGCCTTCGCCGCCCGCCAAGCGGGCCCCGGGGCGCTGTGCTGCCGATGTCCGTAGGCCTGACGATGGTCAATAAGCTGTGCGGCTCGGGCATGAAGGCCGCCATGTTCGCCCACGCGCCCTGCGCGCAGGCAGCGTCAGCGCCGCCGTCGCCCGCGGCATGGAGAGCATGACCAAACGGCCCAGATCGGCATCGAGTACGCCAGGAGGGACCCCTCCGGTACGGTAAGCCATCTCAGGGACAGACCGGTGAAGCCCATCCAGGCGACGACGTTGATTGCGGCGGAGAGACCAAGCCGTCCGAAAAGTTCGCGCGGCACGGTCAGGCGCTCGCCGCGCCCGTAGGCGAGAAGTCCCAGTCCGGAGGCCGCGACGAGACCGGCGACGCCGCGCGCGAGCAGCGGCGGCCAGTCCTGAAGCTCCGGCTTGAGCACCGGCCAGTTCAGCCCCAGCCCGTCGCCGTGGCGAGGAGGAAGAGCCGTCCGGCCTGCGTGCGTGTCACGTAAAGAAATCGCACGAGATCCGGGCCCCTACTTCTCGACGAAGGCCTTCTCGATGACGTAATGGGCGGCCTCGCCGTGGTTGCCCTCCTCGTAGCCGCGCGAGGTCAGAAGCTCGCGGGTGTCGCG
>NZ_NPKS01000065.1:0-17406 GCF_008329595.1 Methylobacterium sp. P1-11 | reverse complement strand
GGACTACGTCAAGCAGCACGCGACGACGCCCGAGCTGCAGCGGCAGGCGCTGGCGGCGCTGACGTTCAAGTGCACCGTGCTCTGGACGCAGCTCGACGCCTTGTACTTCGCCTACGTCGCCCCCGGCATGGTCCCCCCGGACGCGTGGCAGCCCGGAGAAGGCCTCGCCTGAACGCGTGAATCCGCCTCACGTCTGCGCCCTCAGGCCATTCGACCGTCGGCGCCACGTGGACCGGATCCGACAGCCTGACGATGGCGCGCCGGCCCCCGGCCGATGGCAGCACCGGGGCGACGGCACCGAAGCCGCGCTCCGGTGTCACGCCTGAGATCCGCAGGCCGGCCGGGAGCATGCTCCGGGACTTGAGCCCCGACCACGATGCGGCATCGGCGGTCAGCGCCGGCGCATCGTCATGGGTCCTGGCCAGGGGGAAGCCACACGCGCATCTGTCATCAGTCGCCGCTCAGAGTTCCTGCGACGAGCGCCATGCGAACAAGCTCGGAAAGGCTGCCCGCTTGCAGCTTGGACATGACGTTGGCCCGGTAGATCTCCACCGTCCGCGGGCTGATGCCGAGATCGAGCCCGATGACCTTGTTGGCTTTGCCGGCGACCAGTCCCTCCAGGACCTGCCGCTCGCGTTCCGAGAGTTCGGCCAAGCGGGCCCGTACCGCGTTGCTCTCGGACTCGCGCTTCATGGTTCGATCCGACCGCGCCAAGGCCGACCGGATGCTCGCCAGAAGCAACTCGTCGTCGAAAGGCTTCTCGATGAAGTCGACGGCACCGGCCTTCATCGCTTCGACGGCGAGAGCCACGTCCGCATGTCCTGTCATGACGATCACCGGCGGCATCGCTCCCCGTTGCCGCAGGCGGTGCAGGAGTTCGACCCCGTCGATATCGGGCATCCGCACATCCGTGACGACGCAGCCGACGCGGTCGGCCCCTGCGGCGAGGAAGGCGGCCGCCGAGTCATGCACGCGGACCGCCAGCCCGTCCGTCGCCAGCAGAAAGGCTAGCGACTGGCGCACCGCGAGGTCGTCGTCCACGATATGCACGAGCGCGTCAGTCGACATGCGCCATCTCCTCTCGGTCGAATGTGCGCAAGGTGAAGCGGAAGGTCGTCCCGCCCTCCGGACCGGGGCCCGCCTGGATCTTGCCGCCATGGGCTTCCACGATCGTCCGACAGATCGAGAGGCCGACGCCCATGCCGTTCGCCTTCGTGGTCACGAAGGGCTGGAACAGCTGTTCGGCGATCTCGGGCGCAATTCCGGTCCCGGTATCCGAGACGCGCACCTCGACCAAGCCTTCGGCCGGCAGCGCCCGCGTGGCGACCACCAGATCACGCCGCGCCACGTCCTGCATGGCCTCGATGGCGTTGCGGATGAGGTTGAGCAGGACCTGTTGCACTTGGATCCGGTCCGCCATGACGAGCGGCGCGTCCCGGTCCAGATCGAAGCGGACGCGGACGCCCTTCTCCTTGGCGCCGACGAGCGCGAGCGCGCTCGCTTCCTCGATCAGCTTGGGCAATCCCTCGATATGCCGCTCGCTCTCCCCCCGCGACACGAATTCCCGCAGGTGCCGGATCACCTGCCCGGCTCTCAGCGCCTGATCGGCCGCCTGGTTCACCGCGTCGGAGAGCATGGCCACCTCGGGGCCCTCCATGCGGCCGAGGAGGCGGCGGCAGCCTTTGAGATAGCTTGCGATCGCCGTCAGTGGCTGATTGATCTCGTGCGCCAGCGTCGACGCCATCTCGCCGAGGGCTGTGAAGCGCGACATGTGCACCAGCTCGGATTGCAGCTCTTGCAGGCGCGTCTCGGTCTGGTTCCGTTCGGTGAGGTCGCGGATGAAGCCGGTGAAGTAGCGCTCGCCGCCGGAGCGCATCTCGCCGACCGATAGCTCCATCGGAAAGGTCGAGCCGTCCTTTCGCTGGCCCACCACGACGCGGCCTATGCCGATGATGCGGCGCTCTCCCGTCAACAGGTAGCGCGACATGTAGGCGTCGTGCTGAGATCGGTAGGGTTCGGGCATCAGCAGGCTGACGTTGCGGCCGACGATCTCCTGCGGGCCATAGCCGAACTGCCGCACGGCGGCCGCACTGAACGATTTGATCCGCGCCTGCTCGTCGATGACGATCATGGCATCGGGCACCGTATCCAGGATCGAGCGCAGATGCGCCTCGCGGGCCCGCAAATCGTCGTTGGCCTGCTTCTGTTCGTGGATGCTGAAGATCACGCCCCGATGATGGCAGGGGCGTCCATCGGGGCCCAGCTCGACCCGGCCGCGCGAGCGCAACCATTGAACGCGTCCAGTGGGATGGATCGCGCGGTAGTCGACTTCGTAACTTCCGCCCCCCTCCACGGCACGCTTCAGGGCTTGCGCCCGGGCTGCCCGGTCTTCCGGATGCACGAACGCTTGGATGTCGTCGAAGGTGGTGAGGCGATCCGGCGGAACGCCGAAGAGGCGCATGCAGGTCGGCAAGATCGTGACCCGCCCGGTCCGGACGTCGAGGGTCCAGCCGCAGATACCTGCCTCGTCGAGCGTCTGCCGAAGCCCCTCCACATCGAATGGGCCGTCGCGGGGTTCGGGATCGTGGGTATGTTCGGACGTGGTCATGATGGCCGCAAGGATGTGACGGTACCTCGATCCGTCCAGAACGCAGGCACCCCTCATACACCGTCGGTTGCATCGGGAAACAGCCGACGCGCAAGGCGGCCTGCGCTCGGACGGGATGACGCCGCCTTGCGCGACACGGGCGGCGGTCCGCGGCCGCGTCGGCCAGCGGCCGGCGCGTCACTCCTGCGTCAGGCTGCCCTCGGTGGCGCTGCCGCCTACGCCGCGCGGCTGTGAACGGCGGCCGAGGTGCCGAGATGGGCGTCGAAGGCCGCTGCGACGTTTCTGACGAAGGGCCGGGCATCCTCCGGAATGCTGAGGATCGTGCCGTCCTGGCGGACCAGACCATCGGCCGAGAGCGTCGGCAGCCGTGACAGGGAGGCGAGGAGCGCGTGCGGATCGCGGCGATGCGATCGGCAGACCTCTCCGACATCGACCCGGAACTCGCACATGACCCGCTCGATCAGTTCGGCCCGGAGACGGTCGTCCGGCGTCAGCGCATAGCCCTTCAGCGTCGCGAGTTCGCCGCGGGCGATGCGCTCCGCGTAGGCGCGCAACGCCGGCTCGTTCTGGACGTAGCCCTGCGGCAGCCGTCCGATGGCCGATGCACCGAAGCCGATCAGCAGGTCGCTCGGATCGGTCGTGTAGCCCTGGAAGTTCCGGCGGACCATGGTTCCCGCCCGCGCCATGGCATCCCCCGGGAGGGCGTAATGGTCGAGCCCGATCCGCAGGTAACCGGCATCCATGAGCACGGCGGCGATGGCTTCGGCCTGCGCCTGCCGGATTCCGCCATCCGGCAACGTCGCCTCGTCGAGGTGGCGCTGATGCTTCTTGAACGTCGGGACATGGGCGTAGCCGAACACGGCCAGGCGATCCGGCCGCAATCTCAGGGATTGCCGCACCGTGTCGATGCAGGACGCCACGGACTGGTGCGGCAATCCGTAGATGAGGTCGAGATTGATCCCGCGCACGCCTGCCGCCCTGAGACCCGCGACGGCCGCCTCGGTGACGGCGAAGCTTTGGCGACGCCGGATCGCGTCCTGGACCACCGGATCGAAACTCTGAACACCGAGGCTGGCCCGGGAAACGCCGGCCGCACCGAGGGCCCGTATCATCTCGGGTGCGAGCGTCCGCGGATCGATCTCGACGGCGATTTCGGCATCCGGGTCTACGGGAAAGCTGTCGCGCAGCAGAGCGACGAGGTCGCGGAAGGCGCCGGGCGCCACGATGGTCGGCGTGCCGCCCCCGAAATGCACGTGCCCGACGCGCGGCGCCGGGTCGAGATGGCGCGCGACGAGGGCGATCTCGTCCCGGAGCGTGGCGAGATAGCCGGCAATAGGCGCGTCGTGCCGAGTGATCGTGGTGTGGCAACCGCAATACCAGCACATCGACCGGCAGAAGGGGATGTGCAGGTAGAGCGATGCCGTCACATCTGTGGAAATCCCGTCGAGCCAGCCGCTATAGGTGTCGGCATCGATGGCCGGCGTGAAATGGGGACTGGCCGGATAGCTCGTGTAGCGGGGCAGCCGCTCCTCACCGTAGAGCGTCCTCAGTTCCGCGCGCATACGAGTTGCTCCCTGTCCAGCCGAGGACCGCGACGGCCCGAGCCACGCGCGCATTCGTATGGGTCTCCAGGTCTGCGCGACCTTGATCTGTCTCAATCAGGCGGGCGACAGCGCCGTCCGAAACCCCGATCTGCGGTGCGGTCGTACGCGGCGTGACCCGGACTCAGCCGAACGCCCGAAGCGTGGCGAGGGGATCGGGACCGATCAACAACGCATGGCCCTGCACCAGGAACCAAGCATAGAGCCCACCCGCTGCCGCAGCCGGTAGGATCAATCCCGTCAGGCGGCCACGGGGCGCGCGCCCACCGAGCAGAGCCGCGAACGGGACCACCGAGGTGGTCCGCGCCAGCGCCTCCCAGCGCGCCCGACCCATCTGGCGGCGCGCCTTTGCGTCCAGAAGCGGCATGCCGAGGGCCGCGAAAACGGCCATCGTTCCGAAGACGACAACGGAGGCCCCATCACCGTTCGGCGGGATATGGGCCAGGGCCCAGAGCAGGAACCCGCAGAGCGTGGGGTGGCGCGTGATCGCGACGATCGGGCCTGGCTCGGTTCCGGGATGCAATGCCAGGGAGAGCGGGTTCGGAGCGAACAGCCCGGCGACGAGAAGGAACAACGCGACCGGCATCGTGAGGAGCGCGACGTGCCATTGCCACGGCGCCGCGGGCCACAGCTCGACCGCGTCGGCCCGCCGCAACGCAACGACGAGCCAAGCCATCAGCACCAGCGAGAGCAGGCTGTACGCCGCGAGGTAGGGGCCGCGTCCGAGCAGACCGACGAGGCGGACGCGAATGCGCGGCGCGGCCGGAATCGCATGCGCGGCGACGAACGCGGCCATGGCGGCGGCGACCTCGTTCATGATCCGGTCCGAGCCTCGTGGTTGCGAGTGCTGCGTGTGGAGAGCGCGATGCATGCGGCGAAGCCCGCCACGGCGGCGACCGTGACGAGGCCGCTCCACTGGCGCCCTACGTCGGTGCCGAGCAGGTCGGACGCGACGCGCAAAGCGACCGATGCGTGCAGCGTCGCGAGCGGCAGATACAGCGCGCGGCCGAAGCGTGGATGGATGTCGGCAACCGCCGGCAGGATGATCAGGGCGTGCCCGAACACCATCGAGACGGCGAAGCCGAGGAGCACGGCATGGATTGCTATGTCGTACCCGAACGCGTGCGTCGCTGGCGGGACTGCGAGCAGCAGGATCCCGGCGGCGCCGAGCCACGCGTAGCCGGCGAGCATGCACATCGCCATGAAGCGGGGCTGACCGGCCTGATGGACGGTGCGAAGCGCGATGTCGTGCCGGATCAGCCAGGCCGTGAGCGCGAGTAGGCCCAGGCCGGAGAGACACGCTCCGAGCGCCGTGAACAGACCCGCGCAGGCGCCGAGAAGCAAGGCGCTGATCGCGCCGAGGAACAGCGGCAGGCTCACGCGGCTCTGCGGCACCAGGCGGCTGATCTCAAGGCGCTCGCCGGCGACGGTCAGCACGAGGAACGCCAGCCACCAGCCTGCCACCTCCGGCACGGGACTGCCGTACGCCCAGAGCGCCGAGCCTGTCAGCCACGCGGCCGCTCCTGCGACGAGCGTGGCTGAGAACCCGGCCGGCTGCCGCCACAGCGTGACGAGCGAGGCGCCTGTAAGGATCGCGGCGGCGAGGACGTAGGCTCCCGCGCCTGCGGCGGTCGGCATCCCGGCCAAGAGGAAGACCGATCCCGATACCGACAGGGCCGGGGCTGCGAGGGACCATCCTCCCCCCGAGGCGACAGCGCGTTCCAGGGCGACCAATGTGCCGAACACGCCTGAGATCAGGAGCGGCCCGTGCAGGCTCGCGAAGGCGGCGGCGTGCGGCAGCTCCCATCCAAGGCGTCCCAGCCCGATCCAGAACCCGGCCAGCATCGCGCTCGCGGCGCAGGCGACGATCGCGAGGCGAAGCACACCGAAGCTTCGGCCGCCTGAGGTCGGAGACGACGGTCCCGCGGCAAGCATGAATTCGGGCTCGACCTGGCCGAGCCCGCCCGAGTACCGGGATGCTGTGGCGGCTGGGGTTGCGTCTGGCACGCCATCGTCCTTCCATTGGCCGCCGGTCACGGCGAGCGCGACCCGACTGCGCGGGTGATCAGGCTTGACCGCGAGGCGGATGACCCAGCAGGGCCAGCCCCCGTTCGGTCATGCGGTCCGGTGTCCAGACTGGAGTCCAGACCAATCTGACGACGATGGTCGGGCAATCGTTGAAGCGTCGCCGGAGGCACGCGCGGGCGTCGTCGACGATCAAGCCCGCGAGCGGACAGGTTCGTGCGGTCAGGGTCAGGTCGACGTCGATACGTTCCGATGTCCGAACCGCACGATAGACGAGGCCGAGATGGACCACGCTGATGCCGACCTCCGGGTCGAGCACGTCCGCGAGGCATTCGATGATGTCGGGGTCGAGCCAGTCACGACGATCCTCCGCGTCTTTCCGCGATGGTCGCCGCATCGCGCGGCCTCTCAGCCAGGATAGCACCTGCCCACTCCGTCGAGCGATTGCGTCGGAGCACGATGCGCGTCGAGTTCGAACCGTCCCTTGATCTGGATCATGCCCCGGCGTGATCCCGCGCACTACCGAACGAGGCCGCGCTTCATTCTCGGCGCGCGGCGCGTGCGTCCTGGAGAACGGACAATGGCTCCCATTCCGCGGCTGCGGTCCTACGCGGGACCGGCGATCCTGTCATACGGCTTCCGACCGTTCTTCCTGCTCGGCGCCCTCTATGCCGGCCTGTCGATCCTGGCATGGCTGCCGATGTTCGCCGGCGAACTGACGCTCCCGACCGCTTTTGCGTTGCGCGACTGGCATGTGCACGAGATGCTCTACGGCTTCGCCGGCGCGGTCGTGGCCGGTTTCCTTCTCACCGCGGTCCCCAACTGGACGGGACGGCTGCCCCTCCAGGGGAGGCCCCTTCTCCTGCTCGTTGCCGCCTGGTTGGCCGGCCGGTTCGCTGTGGCCCTGTCAGCCGAACTCGGCTGGTTGCCCGCGGCGATCCTCGATGTGTCGTTCCTCTCGCTCCTGACAGCGGCACTCGGCCGGGAAGTCATCGCTGGACGGAACTGGCGCAACCTCAAGGTTCTCGGCGTCCTGACCGCGATGCTTCTCGGCAATGCCGTATTCCACATTGAGGCACATCTGTCGGGCACGGCCGAGTACGGCATCCGGGTCGGCATCGCCGCGACGCTGACGATGGTGATGCTCATCGGCGGGCGCATCATACCGAGCTTCACCCGCAATTGGCTGGCCGCCCTGGGACCGGGCCGCATGCCCGTTCCGTATGGACGCTTCGACGCCGTGTCGATGATGATCGCGGTGGCGGCCCTGCTCGCCTGGGTCGTCGCGCCGGCGGATTCGGCCACGGGTGCCGGCCTTCTCATCGCGGGGTTGTCACAGGCGGCTCGCTTGGCACGCTGGGCCGGATACAGGACCTGGCAGAACCCGCTCGTTTTCATTCTCCACGTGGCCTTTGCGTTCGTTCCGCTCGGCTTCGTCCTGGTCGGGCTCTCCGCGCTGTCGGACATTTCGGCTGCCGCCGGCATTCACGCCTGGACGGCCGGGGCCGTCGGGGTGATGACGCTGGCTGTCATGTCACGGGCGAGCCTGGGGCATACCGGGCGGCCGCTTCGGGCTCCGGTCTCGGTGCAGGCGGTGTTCATCTTGGCCACAGGCTCGGTCTTGGCGAGGGTCTGCGCCGCACTCCATCCGGTCTGGACCGCGCCGCTTCTGGCGACTGCCACCGTCCTGTGGGCGGCGGCATTCCTCGGCTTCTCGGCGATCTACTGGCGCGTCCTGACCGGACCGAGGCTGACGTGACGGCGCCGACCGAGGCGCATGCGCCTTGAGCGCGATAAACAGGGCTTCGTAAGGGATCCGGCGCAACGGTTGCGCGCGTCCCCACCGGGCAACGGCGTCCGGCCTCGATGAACGCGCGACGCTCGCGAAGCGCGGGCCGGCTCGCCTTGGTCCCGACGCATCACACCGTCCGGAAGCTGGACATGACGGTGGATCCTGCGTCTCCTTCAACCTTTCCGAACGTCTTTGCCAGGCTTCGAAGCGACCGTCATCTCAGGTCCGGGGCAGGAAACCGTCCGAGCCAAGCGAGTATCGCCACTCTTTCGCGATCGGCGAGGGAATGACGTCAGTCGTCGTGCAGGACGCGGTACTCGGCGCCCTCGATGTCGTCGTACTGGCCGCTTCGCAAGGCCCACAGGAAGGCGAACAATCCGAGCGTACCCAGCGCGAGGGCGAGGGGGATGACGAGAAGCAACACATTCATGGGTGACCCTGGAGGAGCGGGATCGCGGGAGGGGAGGCCGGTCGGCCAGTGATCGCGACGGGGGCCGGACGGACGCCTGCGGAGGACGCGCGCGCGCGCAGCGCGTTGAGGGTCACGATCACGGACGACCCCGACATCGCGAGCGCCGCGATGAGCGGCGTCAGGCAGCCGGCAGCCGCCAGGGGCACGGCCAGCAGATTGTAAGCGGCCGAGAACCACAGGTTCTGCAGCATGAGGCGCCGTGCCCGCGTGCCGGCGTCCAGCACGGCGAGGACGGGGGTCAGGCTGCGGCCCAGGAAGAGGGCATCCGCCGCGGCTTGGCTGACGTGTGCGGCCGTCACCGGCGAGAGCGAGGCGTGCGCTGCGGCGAGCGCCGGGGCGTCGTTGAGGCCGTCTCCGACCATCAGCACGCGCCGGCCGGCGCGTTGGAGCGACTCGATGCGCGCGATCTTCTCGCGCGGCGTGAGGCCAGCCTCCCACTCCGCGACGCCGAGACGTGCGGCCACGGCCTCCACTGCGGATGCCCGGTCGCCGGACAGGATCATGACGCGTCGATCGGAGGAAAGAAGAGCCCCGACGACCTCCGCGGCCTGCGGACGAAGGGCTTGGTGCACCGGGAAGACGATCGGCGGGGCATCGCCAGCCCGGAAGCAGATCACGGAAGCATCGGGATTGTCCGCCAAGGCCGCAGCGGCTTCGGCCTCGGCGCCGCAGAAGCGGGCGGAGCCGAGGCGGAGTTCCACGGCCTCGACGATGGCGCGAACGCCCAGGCCCGCTGCCTCCTGCGCGTCCGGAAACGGCTCCGCACCGTCGGCGGCCTTCGCCAACGCGGCCGCCATGGGATGCCGGCTGGAGAGCGCGAGACGCGCCGCCACCGAGAGGGCGCCCGTTTCGTCCCGGTCCCCGTGGGTCAGGCTCGGCTCGGGCAACGTCAGGGTCCCGGTCTTGTCGAACACGATCGTGTCGATCTCGGCGAAGCGCTCGAGCGCCGTGCCGTCATTGAGCAGCACGCCCTCCCGGAACAGCGCGCCCGCGGACACGACCTGCACGGCCGGAATGGCAAGCCCCAGCGCGCAGGGGCATGTCACGATCAGGACTGCGACGGCGCTGAGGAGCGCGGTGTGCCAGCCGGCGCCGGCGGCGAGCCAGCCGGCGAGCGTCAACGCGGCCGCCGCGTGGACCAGCGGGACATACAGGCGCGTCGCCCGATCGGCGAGGACGAGGGCCCGCGAGCGGGCCTCCAGCGCGCGGCGCATCAAGGTTTCCACCTCGTCGAGCAGGCTGGCGCCGGCCGCGGCCGTGACCCGGACCGTGAGCGCGCCGTTGCCGTTGAGGGCTCCTGCGAAAACGCTGTCCCCGCCGCTCACCGAGACCGCAGCGGTCTCGCCGGTGACGAGGCTGTGGTCGAGGTCGGACATGCCCCGCTCCACGACACCGTCGGCCGGAATCCGCTCGCCGGGCCGGACGAGGATCCGTGCGCCCGGGACGAGTTCCGAGGCGGGCACGTCCCGCAAGGACCCGTCGGCATCGACGACGGTCGCGCCCTCGCTGCGCAGCGCCGCGAGGTTCTCCGCCAGCATCCGCGTACGCCGGCGCATGGATTGCTCCAGGACACGCCCGATCAGGAGGAAGAACAGCAGCATGACCGCGCCGTCGAAATAGGCGTGGGTCGCCCCCGAAAGCGATTCGACGACGGACATGACGAGGGTCAGGACCACGCCGAGCGTGATCGGGAAGTCCATCGTCACGCGCCCGGCGCGCAACCCCCTGAAGGCCCCCTCGTAGAAGGGCCGCCCCGCATAGGCGGCCGCCGGGAGGGCGATGACCGCCTGGATCCAGTGGAAGAGATCCCGGTTTTCGGAGGTCATGTCCGAGACGTTGCCCGCCCAGACCGAGATGGCGAGCAGCATCACGTTCATCGAGGCGAAGCCCGCGACCGCGAGCGCCGTGATCAGGCGCTTGGTCTCCGCGGTCTCGGCATCGGAGTGACGGCCGGGATCGAAAAGCTGTGCCCGGAAACCGAGCGCGTCCAGCGCAGAGAGCACGGCGGCAACATCGGGCTCGGCCTCCGGCCTCCACGTCACCGCGAGACGCCGGTCGGAAAAGTTGAGGCGCGCCGCCGCGACGCCGGGCAGGTCCGCCAGGCCCCGCTCGATGGCGTTCATGCACGACGCGCAGCGGATTCCTTCGACCGCGAACGCGGCGCGGGTCGTTCCGTCCGGGCCCCGCGTCATGAAGGCGGTGTAGTCGCGCTCAAGCGAAGGCTTGGTGTTCGCCGCGCTCCAGGAGGCGTGGGCCTCCACATAGGCGAGGGCCATGTCGGTGCAGCACATCGGGTGCTCCCCTCAATCCAGGATGACCCGATGACGGCGCTGGAAGGCGACACCGTCCTCGCCGACCACCGCGACGACGAGATCCCATTGCCCGCGCTCGACCGGCTCCGCGGTGGCCGCGTAGGTCCCGGCGCCGACCTCCGCGAGGTCGGTCTGCAGGTCCTTCCGCTTGTCGGTCGGTCGTTCCAGCCGCGCCCGAATCGTCCTGCCCGTGAGCGGATGCCCGGTTGCGTCGGCCAGGGTCGCGGTGATCGACACCCTCGCGGCCGGAAGGCGGACGGCCGCGGCGGAGAGGCGCCAGCCGAGGGCATCCTGCTGCCTCGATCTGAGCAACTCGGCGTTGTAGCGCTGGCTCGCCTGGTAGGGCGAGGGTTCCTCCAGCCCCGACCAGGTCCGCAGGGCCGAGCCGACCAGAACCGCGTCGGCGCAAGCGATGGTGCCGAAGAAGGCGGCGAAGATCGCGAGGATCTTCTTGCCCGTCAGGCGGATGCCGGCCTGTCCCCGACGCGCGGGGTCGAACGAGGTCTGGGTGGCGCTCATGGTCAGGGTGCCTTGAAGTAGTCCTGAGCCCGGGCCGTCTCGCCGGCTGCCGGATCGACGATCTCGAAGGACAGGTTGGAGGATTGCGCTGTCCGACCCGGGGGAGCGAAGACGAGGACCCGGAATTCCTGGGTCGAATTGGACGGGACCGGGAGCGCGTCCGGCGTGCCGCCCACCACCTCGACCCGCGCGTCGGCCAAGCCCTCGACCGCAAGGGCGAAACGACGCTCGGCCGGGCGCTTGTTGAGCACGCGCAGGGTGAAACCGTTGCGCACCGAACCGTCGGAGAGGGTGACGAACTGCGGATTCCGGTCGTGCAGGACGCTGAGCGTCGTGAAGCTCCGCGTCGCCAGGCTGTAGAGCATGAACCCGCCGACCCCCGCGATGAGCGTCGCGTACAGGATCGTCCGCGGCCGTACGATCCGGCTGACGGGGCCTCGACCGGCCGCCCGGCTCCGGCAATTCGCCTCGGTGTCGTAGCCGATCAGGCCCGCGGGCCTGCCGAGCTTGCCCATGACCGTATCGCAGGCGTCGATGCAGAGGCCGCACTGGATGCAGTCCATCTGCAGCCCGTCGCGGATGTCGATGCCGGCCGGGCAGGCGGTGACACAGGCGAAGCAGTCGACGCAATCGCCGGCCGGCTGACCGGCCGCGCGCAGCGCAGCCGTCTTCTTCGCCGAGACGCGCGGCTCGCCCCGATCGGTGCGATACAGGATGTTGAGGGCATGCTCGTCGGTGAGCGCGGCCTGGATGCGCGGCCAGGGACACATGTAGGTGCAGACCTGCTCGCGCATGTGGCCCGCGAGCAGGTAGGTCGTCGCGGTCAGCGTCAGGATCGCCACATAGGCCGGGGGCGGCGCCTGGAACGTCGCGAGCTGGACCACCAGGGTCGGCGCGTCCGCGAAATAGAGGACCCAGGCGCCCCCGGTCCACCAGGCGACGAGCAGCCAGATGGAATGTTTCATGGTCCGCAGCGCGACCTTCTCGATGGACCAGGGTGCGGCGTCGAGCTTGAGGCGCTCGCGCCGGTCACCCTCGATCAGGCGCTCGACGGCGAGGAACAGGTCGGTCCAGACGGTCTGCGGGCAGAGATAGCCGCACCAGACACGCCCCGCGACCGCGTTCATCAGGAACAGGACCAGGGCCGCCAGGATCAGCAGGCCCATGACGTAGGTCACGTCCTGCGGCCAGAGCTCGATCGAGAAGAGGTAGAAGCGCCCCTTGTCGAGGTCGAGCAGGATTGCCTGGGAGGGCTCGCCGGCGCCGCGCTGCCAGCGGATGAACGGCGTGAGATAATAGATGCCCAGCGTGACCGCGAGGACGATCCACTTGATCCGGCGGAACGTCCCGCGCACGGCCTGCGGCTGGATCTTCGTCCGGGCCGCGTAGAGGGACCCGTTCACGGCCGGGATGGCGGCACGGGTCGCCGCCACGCCGAACTTCTTGGCACGTCCGGTGCCGGCCGGTGCAGGCGCAGGTCTGGCGGCCGGAGAGGCCTCGGTGCGTTCGGCGAGGGGCATGGGTGATCTTCCGTCCGGCTCAGGGGCCGGTGCCGAAGGCGTAGTGACCGGCCGCGCCGGCCGCCTTGATCTCGCTCAAACGCGGCCGGGCCGGAGCGCCGGGCGCCGCTACCGTCCGCCGCCCAGGTCGTGGACGTAGACCGCGAGCGACTTGATCGTCGCCTGATCGAGCCGGCCGTCCCAGGCCGGCATCATGCCCTTGCGCCCGTTCGTGATCGTGGCGACGACCTGCTCCGGCGCGGAGCCGTAGAGCCAGATCGCGTCGGTGAGGTTGGGGGCGCCCATCTCGGGATTGCCCGCGGCCGTCTCGCCGTGGCAGCCGGTGCAGTTGCCGGCGAAGACCTCGCGCCCCTTCTCGACGCTCGCACCGGCGACGCCCGGCTTGCCCGAGAGGGAGAGCACGTAGGTCGCCGCGGCCTCGATCTCATCCCGCTTGAGCACGCCGTCGCGTCCGAAAGCCGGCATGTCGCCGACACGCGCCTCCCCGTGACCGGATCGTGCGCCGTACCGGATCGTGCGTTCGATCTCCTCGGGCGTGCCGCCCCAGAGCCAGTCGTCATCCTGCAGGTTCGGGTAGCCGAGCCGGCCGGTGGCGGAACTGCCATGGCAGGCGGCGCAATTGTCGCCGAACGCCGCCTTGCCGGTGGCGAGCGCGAGGCGGAGCAGGGCCGGATCGGCCCGGATCTCCGCGATCGACGCCGTGGCGAGCTGCGCTTGGCCGCGCGCGTCCCGTGCCCGGCGAACGGCCTCGACCTCGTCCAGAACGACCTCGCGTTGGGAGTAGCCGAGCAGGCCGCCGGTATAGCCGCTCACGAGCGGCCAGGCCGGGTAGGCGATCCAGTACCCGACGGACCAGACGATGGTGGCGTACAGGGTGTAGAGCCACCAGCGGGGCAGGGGATTGTTGAATTCGACGATGCCATCCCACTCGTGCCCGGTGGTCTGCGGGCCCGTCGGAGACGGGCCGGGATGCGGGGTGTCGGCCACGGCGATCAGTCCTCAATCAGCGGGAGGTGGGCGGCCGCGTCGAACCGTGCCCGGTTGCGGGGCCAGAACGCATACAGCGCGACTGCAGCGAACATGCCGACGAAGTAGAGGAGTCCGCTTGTCTGTGCGAAAGCGGCGGCGCTCTCGTATGTCATCTCGATCACCTGAGGTTCTTCTTGTCTTCGTAGATCTTGAAGTCGACCATCGTGCCGAGCACCTGCAGGTAGGCGATCAGGGCGTCGATCTCCGCGGCCCTGGCCTTGTCGCCGCCGAAGTCACGCACGTTGGCGCCGGGATAGCGGCGCTGCAGGTCGGCCGCGCCCGGTCCATCGGGATCGAGCTGCGCCTTCAGGTCGCTCCTGGCCAGGGCAACCATCTCCTCGGTGTAGGGCACCCCGAGCGCGCGGTTGGCCGTGAGGTCGTCCGCGATCGCGTCGGCGTCGAGCGGCCGGTCGAGGAAGGCGTAGGCCGGCATGATCGAGGCCGGCACCACGGCCCGCGGGTCCTTCAGGTGCTCGCGATGCCACTGGTCCGAATACTTGCCGCCGACACGGGCGAGATCCGGGCCGGTTCGCTTCGATCCCCACTGGAAGGGATGGTCGTACATGCTCTCGGCCGCGAGCGAGAAGTGGCCGTAGCGCTCGATCTCGTCGCGCATCGGACGGATCATCTGGCTATGACACAGGTAACACCCTTCCCGGATGTAGATGTTGCGGCCGGCGAGCTCGAGCGGCGTATAGGGGCGGACGCCCTCGACCTTCTCGACAGTGCTCTTCAAGTAGAACAGCGGTGTGATCTCGACGAGGCCGCCGATGGCGACGACGACGAGCGCGCCGATGAGCAGGATGATCGAGTTCTTTTCGAAGATCTCGTGCCTCTTCCAGAGGCCTGGTTGAGCGGTGGCCATCGAACGTCTTCCGTGATGCGATGAAGGGCGGAGCCGGCGTCTCGCCCGGCTCCGGGCTGCGGCTCACTCGGCAGCGGCGAGGACGGGCGTGCCGGGGCGGCCCTCATTGGCCGGCAGGGGAGCGTCGTCCGCCGCGGTCCGGCCCGCGATGGTCATGGCAAGGTTGTAGGCCATGATCAGGCCGCCGGTCAGGAACAGGACCCCGCCGAGAGCCCGCACGAGGTAGTAGGGCTGCATCGCCTCGACGGTCTCGACGAAGGAATACTCGAGGAAGCCGAGCGCGTTATAGGCGCGCCACATCAGGCCCTGCATGATCCCGGCGACCCACATCGAGCTGATGTACAGGACGATGCCGAGGGTCGAGATCCAGAAGTGCCACTCGACCAGCTTGAGGGAATAGACCTCCCGCCGGTTCCAAAGCCAGGGAACGAGGCAATACAGGGCGCCGAATGAGATGTAGGCGACCCAGCCGAGTGCGCCCGAATGGACGTGGCCGATGGTCCAGTCGGTGTAATGGGAGAGCGAATTGACGGCCTTGATGGCCATCATCGGTCCTTCGAAGGTGGCCATGCCGTAGAAGGCCAGAGAGACCACCATGAAGCGCAGGACCGGGTCGGTCCGGAGCTTGTCCCAGGCTCCCGACAGGGTCATCAGGCCGTTGATCATGCCGCCCCAGGACGGCATCCACAGCATGATCGAGAACGTCATGCCCAGCGTCTGCGCCCAATCGGGCAGCGCCGTGTAATGGAGGTGATGGGGGCCCGCCCAGATGTACATGAAGATCAGGGCCCAGAAATGGATGATCGACAAGCGGTAGGAATAGATCGGCCGCTCCGCGCGCTTCGGCACGAAGTAGTACATGATGGCCAGGAAGCCGGCGGTGAGGAAGAAGCCGACCGCATTGTGGCCGTACCACCACTGGATCAGCGCATCCTGAACGCCCGCGAACATCGGATAGGATTTCGAGCCGAGGAACGTCACCGGCATCGCCAGATTGTTGACGATGTGGAGCATCGCGATGGTGACGATGAAGGCGAGGTAGAACCAGTTCGCCACGAAGATATGGGGCTCCTTGCGCTTCCAGAGCGTGGCCAGGAACACCAGGAGGTAGGCGACCCACACGATGGTCAGCCAGAGATCGGCATACCATTCGGGTTCGGCGTATTCCTTCGACTGGGTGACGCCCAGCAAGTAGCCGGTGCCGGCCACGACGATGAACAGGTTATAGCCGAGCACCACGAACCAGGGCGCCAGATCCCCCGCCAGACGTGCCCGACACGTGCGCTGGACGACGTAGAGCGAGGTGCCGATCAGGACGTTGCCGCCGAAGGCGAAGATCACCGCCGACGTGTGCAGCGGGCGCAGACGACCGAACGTCGTGTATTCAAGCCCGAAGTTGAGGGAGGGCGCCCAGAGTTGGAAGGCGATGATGCAGCCGACCGTGAAGCCTGCAATGCCCCAGATCATGGCGGCAACGACCGCGAACTTGACCGGCCCCAGATTGTAGTTCGGCTTGCCGTTGATCTCCTGCGGTGGCGGTTCATACGCCCGCGCCTCGTACCGCTTGAGGATGGCGGCGATGCCGGCAACGCCGGCCAAGGCGAACAGGCCCATATGGAAGCTGAACGGCGCGTCGACCGCGTATGTCGAGGCCAGGGCGCACACGAAGGCGCCGACGAGCAAGGCGAGGCTCAGCCCGACTTCTCCTTCGGTCATGTATTTGGCAACAGGTATGGCGGCCATGGCTCGCTCGATTCACCTCGCGCGGGGACGGATGCCAGAGCGATTAGGCGGCGTGGCGAAGCTGAGCCTTGACCTGAATCAAACGGCCTCCCGACGGCGACGTGGAATCGCGACCTCGGCCGACTCCGACATTGAGCTCTACCTCGGCACGGCACGCCACGTCTGTCTTCCCGGCGGGCGGAACCGACGACACGATCCGAACTGTGCCGAATTGTGCGCGGGGGTAAGCCGACCACGAGCCGGGCTCCGGCCTCTGCCACGGGTGGCCTGCGCTGGCCGATCCAGCGTCGCGGATCGAAAGACTGCTCTGTCGGGCGAGCGCGATGCGTCCGGATCGTCGAGCCTGGGGCCGGCTCAGCGCTCTCTTGCGGACGGCTCGCCGTGAGGCCTGCCCGCCGGCTGCCTTGCCTGCCGAGGCATGGCTGGTGGCTCGTAATCCTTGATCCAGCGCAAAGCCGTCTCAACACCGGACAGGGAAGAGAATGCTGCACATCAGGAGGATGCATCGATGCTCAGACATCCGATCGCAGCGTTGTTGAGGGTTTTGTGGGCCTCGGCAGCCTTCCTCTTCACCGCATCGCTCGTCGGCATCGCTGCCGCCGTCGCGGCGTCGGCCGTTCTACTCGGGTTCGTCGTCCACAGACTGGCGGGACTGATCTTCCATCTCTCGCTGGCAGCCATCAAGATCTTGGGCTCGGTGGGCTTGGGCACCCTCATTCTGACCAGCGCATTCCTGGGGGCCGTCCGGGCGAGGCAGGCCTGAGACACTCTCCCGAAGCGCTTCGCCGATCGTCAGGGCGACGCCTGGCCGGCGAGCCGGCCTCGTCCCTCGCCCCAACGTGGTTCCGCAGGGGAGAGGGGGCGTGTCGCGCTCTGTTGGCGGCGCCGGGACCGTGACGCGGCCTACTCGGCCGCCTCGA
>NZ_NPKS01000064.1:0-17581 GCF_008329595.1 Methylobacterium sp. P1-11 | reverse complement strand
GGCGCAGATCGAGGAGACCACCTCGGACTACGACCGTGAGAAGCTGCAGGAGCGTCTGGCCAAGCTCGCGGGCGGCGTCGCGGTGATCCGCGTCGGCGGCGCGACCGAGGTCGAGGTCAAGGAGAAGAAGGACCGCGTCGACGACGCCCTTAACGCCACCCGCGCGGCGGTCGAGGAAGGCATCGTTCCCGGCGGCGGCGTCGCCCTCCTGCTCGCCAAGAAGGCGGTCGCCGAGCTGAAGTCCGAGATCCCGGATGTCCAGGCCGGCATCAAGATCGTCCTGAAGGCGCTTGAGGCCCCGATCCGTCAGATCGCCCAGAACGCGGGCGTCGAGGGCTCGATCGTGGTCGGCAAGATCACCGACAACGGCGGCTCGACCTTCGGCTTCAATGCCCAGACCGAAGAGTATGTCGACATGATCCAGGCCGGCATCGTCGACCCGGCCAAGGTGGTTCGCACCGCCCTGCAGGACGCCGCTTCCGTGGCCGGCCTGCTGGTGACCACCGAGGCGATGGTCGCCGACGCGCCGAAGAAGGACAGCCCTGCTCCGGCGATGCCGGGTGGCGGCATGGGCGGCATGGACTTCTAAGTCCACGCAACCCATCGAGACGAAGGAAGGGGGTCGCCGAAAGGCGGCCCCTTTTCCTTTGGCGATAGCGCTGCCCGATAGCGCGACGCCGTGCTCGGCCGGCAGTGGCCCAGCGAGCGGGCCTCGAGGCGCGCTCGGACACCGGCGAGCAAGGTAGTCCGGATGCGCTCGATTGACCGGAACGGAATATCGAAGTTCAGCCGGTGGCGGATTAGGTCTCGGATGCCGTCCTGATCGGGGTCCTCCCCGCCTGTCTAGATGAAGTCGAGGATCCCGGCATAGATCGCCGCGTGATCCGATGGGTCGGGATCCGCGGTAAGTACCAGCCGTCCACCGTGTATCCAGTCTTCGCGCAGGGCTGCGGACGCGTCGGCAGATGACGTCATGACCTGACCTCGCGGCTGTGCTTCGTGCGACAGCGGCAGCCGGATATCCGGCGCTTCAGCCTGCGATTGCGGACGCTCGACGTGGGCGCGACGCCAAGTCGGCGGCGCCCGATCCTGTCGCAGCGTCGAGAGGCGATCGAGGCCTTACACCGGAGATCGCGCACCTGCGCGTATCGGGCTTACCGGCCGTATCGGCCCTCGCGAGGCACACACCGTCGTGGCGAGCGCGGCGGGGCGACCGGGGCCGCGCAACGTCGGAGTCGTACCCCCGGCTCGCTACGACGCGTTCGCGGGCACGGCGGTTGGGCAGTGCTATGGAGCCGGTCGCAACAAACGGGCTGAAGCGCGGGCGACACATAAAAAACGGGACGGCTCGCGCCGTCCCGTTCAGAGGCCTATTTATCGGCCAAGAAAGATCGAAGCCAGTCGCTGGAGCAGGCCCCGCGGTGCGGGCGGAGGCTCGCTCTGCCCAGGACCGTCCCCGATCTAAGCGTTGGCGGCGAAGGGGTGCTGCGCGGAGTTGCGCTGCTCGGTGACCGTCGAAGCCTTCGGCTCGCCGTTGACGGCGCGCTGGATCGACAGCTTGGTCGCCTCGTAGTTGTACTTCTGGATCTTGGCGTCGTCGGCCGCCTCCCAGTGGATGAACACGCCGACCAGGATGTACAGGTCGTCGGCTTCGTCCGCCGGGATGATGCCCTCGGCCACCGCGTCCTGCACGGCCTTGGCAACGCCGTGCTGGGCCGGGCCGAACATCTGGACGGCCTGACGGGCGTCGTTGATGGTGACCTTGTTGAACATCAGGGTGTTCGGCTTGCACGGCAGGTTCGGCGCGATGACCGCGAGCAGGCTGGTGAAGCCGTGCTTGTTGTTCACGAGGCCGTTGCAGAAAGCCGTCTCGGCGGGCGAACCGCGCGGTCCGATGATGAGGTCGATGTGGGCGACCTCGTTGCCGTCGCCGACGAGCGCTTCGCCGACCTGAACCTTGGTGATCTTCGCCATTCGGTGTCTCTCCCTGGATTCCGAAATAGAGCCGCGCGCCGGGCGGTGCCGCGGCCGGGAAGCCATCCTTGTTATCGGCGCCCGACCATGCCGGCCGAGCCGGATGGGCCGAGCCGGTTGGGCCGGACAGCGCGGCGGACCCTACAGCGGGGCCCTGCGGCTCACAACCCGCGCAACGCCCTGACACGAAGGAATTTCTATCCCTTGGTCCGGGAACACCGGAACGTGCGCGCCGTTCATGCCAGTCGCGCGCCGGCGGCCGAAAGTGCGTCCCAGAACAGCGTTGCGACGGTGAAATCCGCGCTCGTGCCGGGATTGATGTTCCGCGCTTTCAGGGACGCGTCGAAAGCGAGCAGCTTGTCGATCGGGCGTGCGGCGAGGTCGATCCCGGTGAGACTGCACGCGGCTTCGTCCCGAATACGCTCTGCCAGGGCCGCGCCGTGCTTGCGGGCGATGTGGCTGTCGGGAACGGATCGGAGAAAAGCCAGATGGATCGCGGTCGTGCACCAGGTGGCGTCAAGTCCCGCGGCGCGGGCCTCCTCCAGGGCGGCGAGCCCGATCGCCGGCACGTCCGCGAAGTCCGTCACGTAGGCGCGGGCGATCCGGTCCCGACCAGCGGCCTCCGCCATGGCGTCGCGCAGGGAGCCGGGCGCGGCGTTCGTGACATCGTGCCGCTCGGCCTGTCCGAGGCCGCCCGGATTGGCGAGGCGGATCGCCGCGAAGACGGCCTCCGTATCCGCGCCGTCCAGGTCTTCGAGTACCGTCGCGACGGTCTGGTTTCGCTCCGCGGCGACAGCCAGGGGTGCGCAGAGGAGCAGGATGCCGAGATTTGTGTTCTGGCCTACCGCCGCCATCGTGGCGGCGACACCGTCGTGCACCCGTGCGCCGACCCCGTCGCCCGCCCGGGCGAGGGCCGGCGCCGAAACGTCGGCGCTCGTCATGAAATCCGCCAGCACCATACGGTGGCCGGCCGCGTAGGCGTGGACATTGCCGGGCTTGAGGGCGTCGAGCTCCGCGAGGCAGGCAGCCCGGTAGAGCGTGCCGATCAGAGCCGCGTCGAGGTCGCTCGCGCCCGGCCCAGTCATGCCACCACGAGCCGGGGGCGGCTGGCGCTGCGGGTCGCGGCGAGGAAGCCGCGCACCACCGCCGCGGCGATGTCGGTCTCGCACACGGTCTGGAGTCCCGACCAAGCCGGCATGGAATTGACCTCGAGGACCGAGAACCCGCCCTGCCCGTCCTCGACGAGGTCGACGCCGGAATAATCGACGCCGACCGCGGCGGCGGCCGCCTCGGCCAGTTCGGCTGCGGCGCGCGGCATCGCCCAGGGGAGTGGCCGGCCGCCCCTGTGGACGTTGGTGATCCAGCCGTCGCCCTCGCGGATCATGCCGGCGATCGCCCGGCCGTCGCAGACGAACACCCGGTAGTCGCGCCACAGGCCGTCCCGGCGCGGCACGTAGCGCTGGAGGTAGTAGACCCGCGCCACCGCCTCTTCGTCGGGCAGGTCCTCCGGGCGCTCGATCAGGGCGAGCCCCTCGCCCTGGGAGCCGAACAGCGGCTTCAGCACCAGCGGCGCGCCCGGCCGGGCCTCGGCGGCAACCAGGGTCGCGGCCGCCTCGCGCTTCGAGAACACCCAGGTCGCCGGCGTGGGCAGCCCGGCCCGGTCGATCAGAAGCGAGGTCGCCGCCTTGTCGACCGAGCGCTCGATCGCGGTCGGCGCGTTCCAGACGGTGACGCCGGCCGCCACCAGGGCGTGCAGCACGCCGAGACGCATCGTCGTCGCCTCGAAGGTGCCGCCCGCAATGGTCCGCATCAGGACGCCGTCCGGCAGGGCGTCCGGGAAGCCCGGCACCCGCAGGGGCTCGCCGCCGCCCGTCATCACGGCGACGTCGGCCAGCGAGAACAGCACCGGCTCGATGCCGCTCGCGCGCAGGGCCGCCAGCAGGCGGTTCTTGTGCCAAGTGCCGTTATCGGCCGCGAGCCCGATGCGCATGGGGGTCCTGATCGTCACGGGGCCGCCCGCCTCCGGGGCAGCCCAAGGTTCTGTCGTTTGGCGGATCGGACTGGGGCTCCCTCTGCCGCGCGGGAGGGGAGCCCGGCGTACCCTCAGGCGAAGGACGCGTCGACCAGCGTCGGCTCCAGGCGGCCGCCGCGGTAGGTGGCGCCGGAGCGCACCGACGTGACGATCGCCTCGGCCGGCGAAAACAGGGCGCCGTCGATCTTGTAGAAGTCGCCGTTCACCCGGGCGAAGATGTCGGCGAAGGGCGCGCCGTGGTCGCTCGACGTCGTCGAGGGCAGCTGCTCGGCGAGCTGCTTGGCGTCGGAATCGTCGGCATCCACGAAGAGCTGGACCCGCCCACCGTAGATGATCGCGTCGTTGGTCCGGCCCATGGCTTTGACGAAGTCCGGGTGCGGCGGCGACAGCGGCGCCGAGCCGATCCCGTCCACGATGGCGTGCAGATCGAAGCCGACTGTGTGGGCCTTGTGAAGGGCGACCTCGAGGACGCGGGCCACCACCTGGGTGGAGCCGGCGAGGCTCTGGGTCGGCGCGAAGATGAACGTCAGGTCCTCGGGCTTCACGCCGGAGGCTTCGGCGACCTTGGCGACGACGCTCTCCGGCGGTCCGCCCGCGGCTTCGAGCACGAGGGCGGTCTTGGTGGCGGAATCGCGGAAGCCGAGCTCCTGGTACAGGTCCTCGACGGCCGCCACCGCGCGGCCCGGGCCCGAGCCGAGGGCGAAGAATCCGGAATCGCCAGTCTCGTCCGCGAGGCTCCAGCCCGCGTACTGGCTGCCCAGGCAGGCGAGCACCGGGTCGGCGGAATGCACGGTCACCGAGTACGGCCAGGACGCGATCGGTCCGCTCGGCGCGATGGTGACGGTGCCGAGGCCACCGAGGCAGATCTCGGCGATGCGCCGCCCAGCCTCGATCGAGCCCCGCGCCTGCGCGCCGGCATCGACCATGCGGGCGCCGCCGGCGGCCTGCGACACGGTGAGCCGCAGCGTCGCGGCGTCGGCCACGAGCCGCTCGACCAGCGGGCCGGAGAGCGCGTTGATGCTGGGATAGGATTGGCTGGCACTCATGACGGGGCTTCCTCGGGGTGTGTTTTCTTCGCCGCGCAGACGGCCCGCAGGTTTGCCGTCCGCGTTTCCAACAGGGCGAGCACCTCCGCCCGGTCCGCGCCTTCGGCCAGCACCGTGCAGAGCGGCGCGTCGCGGCGGACCACCGTGCCTGGGCACGGGCGGTCGCGCACGCAGTCCGGCCAATCGAGGTCCGGCACAGGCGCAAGCTCACGGTCGGCGTAACAGATCTGTGCGGCCGCCGCACCCGCCGGATGCGCACCGAGATCTGGCATCGTGCCGAGACAGGCGGCGATGTGGGCCGCGAGCAGCGGCGTCCCGCGCCGGTCGAGGATGTCGAGCGTCGCGCCGGGCCTCGGGTTGACCTCGGTGAGCCACCAGTCGGCCCCGTCGACCAGCAGATCGGCGCTCGCGAGGCCGCGCAGACCCGTCGCGGCGACGATCCGCTCGGTCCCGGCGGCGACGGCCTCCACGATGCGGGCGGAAAGCGACGGGGATTCTCCGGTGCCGCGGGCCAGGGCGCCAGCATAGCGGAAGGGACGGATCGGCGACGGCGCGCACCATTGCTCGGTGACCGCGAGGATGTGGATCGTCCGCCCGTCGGCGAGGAAGTTCAGGGCATGCGGCCGCCCCGGCATGTGCGCCTGGAGGTAATGGCCTGCCGGCACGGTCGACCGGGACGCCGGCCGGATGTGGCTGCCGCCGGAGCCCCCGACCTGCTTGAGCAGCCAGGCCGTGGGATCCGGCGGCGGCTCGGTCGCCACGGCGGGATGCGGCACGCCGAGCCGCGCGCACAGGGCCGCGAAGGCCAGGGGATCCTTGAGGGCGGCGACGGTCCCGGCCGAGGCGCCGATCAGCCGGTGCCGCGCGGCGAGGCGCGCGATCAGGTCGGGCGCGTCCTCGAAGCCGCTGCCCAGGATCAGGCCGACCGGGCTCCCGGCTTGCGCGGCGAGATCGTCGAGCGCCGCCAGGGTGGCGTCGGCAGCGGGCGCGGTGCCGAAGCGACCGGGCAGCAGCCTGTAGGCCTCGGCCAAGGCTAGCGTGTCGGAATCGCCGAACAGGTCGGCGACGTAGGCGCGGAGTCCCGCGCGCCGCGCCGCCTCGGCCAGGGCGCGCCCGGCCTGCGCGGCGATCAGGACCGCATCCGCCATCGGAATCCGGTCC
The DNA here is from genome assembly GCF_008329595.1 of Methylobacterium sp. P1-11. Taxonomy (NCBI): domain Bacteria; kingdom Pseudomonadati; phylum Pseudomonadota; class Alphaproteobacteria; order Hyphomicrobiales; family Methylobacteriaceae; genus Methylobacterium; species Methylobacterium sp. P1-11. The sequence continues at coordinate 11,368 of NZ_NPKS01000064.1, read as the reverse complement.
CGGAGCGGCCTAGCCGGCGATCTCCACGGCGAGCGCGTAGGCGTCGCGGAAGTCGAGGCACAGCGGCGTGTCGGAGGCGAGCATCCGGTCGAACAGGCGCCGCTGCGTCTGGTACTTCACGTTGCCGACCGCCAGCGCGCCGATGCCGACGCCCTTGCCGCTGGGCAGCGCGACGTCCACCGCGTTGACGTCGATCCCCGCGATGCCGGCGGGCGGAACGGCGTTGACGTCGGACGCGACGAGCAGCTTCGGCGCGGATTTCAGATCCTCCGCGGTGAGGATCGGGATGCCCGCCGGCCCGGCCGAGAGGATGACGTCGGCGTCGCGGATGGCGGCGCGGCGATCGTCGGGCGTCGTGCCGTCGACGGCGCCGACCTCGATGCCGAAGCGCCACTTCATCGTGAAGGCGATTTTCGAGACGCGCTCCTCGCCGTCATGGCCGACCAGCACGGTGGTGGCGCCCTGAAGGGCGCCGATCACCGCGGCCACGTAGGCAACGACGCCCGCGCCGCCGAAGATCACGATGCGCTTGCCTGTGAGGTCGGTGTTGAACTTCTGCCGCAGGGCGCGGGAGACCTGCGCCACCATGGCGGCGCCGGTGGTGAACGAGCCGGCCGGGTCGGCGAAGACGTGGTTCACGAAGGGCGGCACGAAGGCCTTCTTGGCGCGGTCGACCATGTCGAGGGCGTCCTCGGCGTTCTTGCCGCCGATGAAGATGCCCGTCCGCGTCCCGTCGGCCGGCGACCGCGAGAAGATCGAATCCTGGGTCAGCGAGACCACGTCGGCGAGGCTGACCTCGGTGTAGGTCATTACCGTCTCGAAGCCGGCATCCACGGCCATGTTCACGTCGAACGGGCTCATGTGCCGGAGCGGCGTCAGCATGTGGAGGATCGAGCGGGCCATGGAATCCTCGTGCAGCGCGCGACAGAGGCGCCTTACCCTCCGTCCAAACCCGGAGCGGTGCCCGGGGTCAAGCCCGGGGGCGGCCGGCTCACGCCGGACCGGTTACCGAAGCGCCACTGTTGCGGCCCCGGGCAATGACGAAGCGAAGGGGGCCGCCCCGGTCGAGGCTCGCCACCAGGGCGCGGGCCTCGGCCTCGGAGGGGACCAGCGCGAAGCCGGTCGGCCCCCAGGAGGACTGGCCGTAACCGGCTATGCCCTGCGCGGCGACGCTGGCGAGCGCCTCCGCCACCGCGGCGCTGGCGTAGCGGCCGCCCTGGTGGGGCGCGAAATGATCGCCGATCAGCGTCTGGATCCGGGTGATGCCGGCGCCGAAGCCCTGCGGTTCCGCCAGCGCGACGGCGGGCAGGACCTGCATCAGCGCGATCCGGCAGATCTCGGCCGCCTGCGCCTCGGGGAAGCGCGGCAGGTCGCGGAAGGCCTCGACCTCGCGCGTCCCGTGCACGCCGGCCATGCTCGGATCGAGGATCAGGACGATCCGCCAGGCCTCGGGATAGGGCAGGCGCGCGATGACCGGCGGCGGCCCGCCATCCGCGCCGCGACCGCCGTCGACGATCAGGCCGCCCTCCGTGAAGGCGCACAGGCCGACGCCGGACCGGTTGCCCCGGTCCAGTGTTGCCGCAAAGGCCTCCGCCGCGAAGGGCTCGCCGTTCAGGCGCGCCATCGCGGCCGCCACGGCGAGCGCGAGCTGCGTGCCCGAGCCGAACCCGGCATGGGCCGGGATCACCCGCTCGACATTGATGGCCACGTCCGCGCCGCGCCCGAGATGGGCAGCTGCGGCCTCGACATAGCCGCGCACACGTTCTGCCTCAGGACCCTCCACCGCTGGTCGCTCCGACCGGCGGGCGGTGAGTGCCAGGGATGGCGCATCGATGGCGAGACCGATGCTGCCGAAGCGGCGTCCGAGCCCGCCATGCAGGTCCAGAAATCCGAAATGCAGCCGCGCCGGCGCCTCGACCCGCACGGCGCCGTCCGCCGTCATCTCGTCTCGCTCGGGGACCTCGCCCAACACACTGTCCTCGAATCCCGCAGGCCCGGCGCATGCGCGGCGCGCTTTTCACACGTGGCTTTGGGTCGGGCAACGTGGACACGCGCGGATCGCGCCGCTGTCACGGCAATTCTCGGACCCAGAGCCAGTTCGTGCTCCCGCGTCGCCGCGTCTGCCCAGGCGGGCGGCTGCTATGGGAGAGCTCATCCTGGTCCGGTCCGGTCCGCACGCAGCGCCAGCGGAATGCGATCCGGGATCCAGCACGAGCGGTGGCAAAGCGGCAAACCGGTCCGCGCAATCCACTTCCCGACGTTCTTCGCCGCCGGACCCCCCTTGCCGCGGTGCGCGGATGAAGGCAAACCTAGGACCGCGACGGCGCGCCGAGTTTGCCGCCTGCCCGGACATGCCGGGCGGATGAGCCATTCCGATTCGGTGGGGAATCCTCGGGCTCGAGGGGCACCCGCTTCGTCCGGTCTTACGGCCGTCGCCCGCTCCGAAACCAAGCAAGAACGTTGCGAGAGGGAGCATGGCAGCCTGGGTGAAGGGTGGCGCGACGGACGCGGGCACCGCCATCGAGGCGGCCGCATCCCTGCTCGCCAAGGCGCGCGCGCCGGTGATCGCCGGCCTCAGCGCCGACGTGGCCGCGATCCGCGCGGCCTACGATCTCGCGGGGCGCATCGGCGCCTCCGTCGACACCGCCGGCTCGGCCGGCACCTACGCGGAACTCGGATCGCTGAGCCGGGTCGGGGCGCTGACCTCGACGCCGGCCGAAGCCGTCGGGCGCGCGGACGTGGTGCTGGTGGTGGGCGCCGCCCCCTGGCAGGCGCCGCTCCTGAAGCGCCTGATCGACGCCAAGCCGAGCCGCGGTCGCGCCGCCGGGTCGGAGCGCGCCGTGCTCGCCGTCGGCGCGAACGCCACCGCGTCGCTGTCCTGGCCGGCCGAGGGCGGGCTGACCGAGGCTGTCGGCGTGCTGCGCGCCCACGCCCGCGGCCACCTCGCCGGTGACGACCTTCCGGGCCAGATCGCCGCCCGGCTCGCCGCCGCGCAGTACGGCGTCCTACTCTACGACGCCGCCGAGCTCGGCGAGGTCGGCGTCGAGATGCTCCAGGGCCTCGCCATGGAGCTGAGCGAGACGACGCGCTGCTTCACCCTCGCGGTCGGCGGCACCGGCCAGGACCGGGCGGTGGTGCCGGTCTCAGCCTGGCTCACCGGGCAGGCGCCGCGCAGCGGATTCGGACGCCGCGTGCCCGAGCACGATCCCTGGCGTTTCGACGCCGCCCGGCAGGTCGCCGCCAGCGAGGTCGATGCCGTCCTGTGGCTCGGCGCCGTCCCGGTGTCGCGCCCGGACTGGCTGTCGAACGTCCCGTCCGTCGCGCTCGTCGCCGACGGCGAGGCGCAGGCCGCCGAGGTGGTGATCGCCGTCGGCCAGCCCGGCCGCGACCATGGCGGCGTGCTGTGGAACGAGCAGCGCGCCGCGCTGACCTTCTGGCCGGCCTCGGCGCCGTCGGATCTGCCGTCGGCCGCATCGGTGCTGGGCGCCCTCAAAGAACGCCTGGTCACGGGCCAAGCCGCGTCGAGGAGTGAACCCGCATGCTGAGCGTGATCCGGGGCGGGCGCGTCGTCGATCCGACCGCGTCCCGCGATTCCGTGGGCGACGTCTGGATCGAGGACGGCCGCGTCATCGATCCGCCGGGCCGCGAGCCCGACGCGGTGATCGACGCCGCGGGCTGCGTGGTGATGGCCGGCGGCGTCGAGGTGCACTCGCACATCGCCGGCGGCAACGTGATCACCTCGCGGCTGCTCCTGCCCGACCTCTACGTCAGCGAGGCGGCGCCCGACGGCCACCCCTTTGCCCATGCGGGCGGGGCGGCGGCCTGGATCGGCTCGACTTACGCGCGGATGGGCTACACCACGGCCGTCGAGCCGGCGATGCCGCCGACCCACGCCCTCGGCACGCAGCTCGAACTCGCCGACATCCCGCTGCTCGACCGCGGCGCGCTGACCGTGATGGGCAACGACGACCAGCTCCTGCAGCTCCTGCGCGAGCGCCAGGGCGGCAACGCCGTGCGCGACCTCGTCGCGCTGTCGGTGGCCCAGTCGCGCGGGCTCGGGGTGAAGTGCATCAACGCGGGCGGCGCCTCTGCCTTCAAGGACGGGGCGCTCCGCCTGTCGCTCGACGACGAGATCCCCTGCTACGGGCTCTCGACCCGGCAGATCATGGGCTCGCTCCTCGACGCGGTCGAGGAGATCGGCGTCCCGCACCCGCTGCACGTCCACTGCAACAACCTGGGCCTGCCCGGCGCCGACGACAGCTTCATGGCGACGCTGGACGCGGCGGAGGGACGGCGCATCCACTTCGCCCACGCCCAGTTCTACGCCTACGGCGCGGTCGACCCGGCCAATCCCGGCACCGGCGGCTTCCGCTCGGCCGCCGAGCGGATCGCGCAGGCGATCACCGACAACCCGAACGCGACCCTCGATATTGGGCAGGTCGTGTTCGGCCAGACCGTGACGGTGTCCCTCGACATCCTCCGCCAGTTCGCCGGCCGCAAGGGCGCCAAGCCGAAGAAATGGGTCGTGAACGCGGGCGACGCCGAGGGCGGCGGCGTGGTGCCGTTCCTGTACCGGCCCCGGGGCCCGACCAGCTCGCTGCAATGGGCGATCGGCCTGGAAATCATGCTGCTCTCCACCGACCCGGAGCGGACGATCCTGACCACCGACCACCCGAACGGCGGTCCGTTCACCCAGTACCCCCGCATCATCCACCTGCTGATGGACAAGTCGGAGCGTGACCGCGAGATCGCGACTTTGCCGAGCGTGGTCGGCGAACGCTCGAGCCTCCCGGGGCTGGAGCGCGAGTACACGCTCTCGGAGATCGCGCAGCTGACCCGGTCCGGGCCGGCGAAGCTCCTCGGCCTCGCCGACCGCGGCCACCTGCGGGCCGGCGCCCGGGCTGACGTCGCGGTCTACCGCGACGACACCGACCGCACCGCGATGTTCACAGCCGCCAAGCTCGTCCTGAAGGACGGCGTTCCGATCGTCGAGGACGGCGAGGTCGTGGACTGGCGCTCCGGACGCACGCTGTCGCTGACCGTCGAGTCCGACAAGGCCATGGCGAAGCGGGCTGACACCTACCTCACGGAGCGGTTCGGCGAAGGTCTCGACAGCTTCGCCGTGCCCGACGCGGCCTTCGGCGAGGGGGCGGAGAATTTCGAGGCGGTGCCATGCCGGGTGTGATCAGCGGGGCGAGCCGCGGGAAGAACGATGTCTGACCTCACCCTCAACGGCATCCCGGTCGTCGACACCTTCGCGGAGGCGTTCGACGTGGCCGGCACGGCCATCATCGTCACGAACGACACCGCCAAGTGGGCGATGATCGCCGCGACCACGATGACGGGCTTCGCCACCTCGGTGATCGGCTGCGGCGCCGAGGCCGGCATCGACGCCGAGCTGTCGCCGGAGAAGACTCCGGACGGGCGGCCGGGCGTGCGCATCCTGCTGTTCGGCTTCGAGCCGAACGGCCTCAAGGACCAGCTGATCAAGCGCGTCGGCCAGTGCATCCTCACCTGCCCGGGCACCGCCTGCTATGCGGGCGTCGACGGGCCGACCAAGATCAAGCTCGGCGGCGCGATCCGCTATTTCGGCGACGGCTTCGCGGTGGCCAAGCGCCTGCCCGACGCCGCCGGCAAGGCCCGCCGCTACTGGCGCATCCCGGTGATGGACGGCGAGTTCCTCTGCGAGGATTCGGTCCGGGCCGTCGACGGCGCGGTCGGCGGCGGCAACCTGCTGTTCCTCGGGCGCAACCACGCCGAGACGCTGAAGGTCGCCGAGATCGCAGTGGAGGCCGCCAAGGCGGTGCCGGGCGCGATCCTGCCGTTCCCGGGCGGCATCGTCCGCTCCGGCTCCAAGGTCGGCGGCCGGACGAAGGGCATGATGGCATCGACCAACGACGCCTATTGCCCGACCCTCAAGGGCCGCGCCGGCTCGGCGCTCCCGGCCGAGTGCGGCGTGGTGCTGGAGATCGTGATCGACGCCCTCACCTCGCAGGGCGTGTCCGACTCGATGCGCGCCGGCCTGCACGCCGCCACGGAGATCGGCGGCAAGCACGGGCTGATCGCCGTGACGGCCGGCAATTACGGCGGCAATCTCGGCCGCCACCACTACCATCTGCGCGACCTGATCGCGCGCGACGACGCCAAGCTGGAGGGCTGAGCCGTGAGCACCCTCACCCTGCGCGCGGCCCCGCCCGAGCGGCTGGACCTCCTGAACATCAACCCGCTCGCCCTGAGTCGCTTGTCCCAGGGCGAGGCCGAGCGCCTCGAGATCGGCACGACCCGGACCGGCGTGCGTCTCGGTGACTGCTTCGCGGTCGCGCTCGACAGGTCCGACACCCTGACCATCGAGGGCGGCCACGAGCGCCTCGACCGGGTCGGCGCGTCGCTGTCCGAGGGCACGATACGGGTCGCCGGCGATGTCGGCCAGCGCCTCGGCGCCGGCATGGCGGGCGGCAGCCTGATCGTCGCCGGCAATGCCGGGCCCTACGCGGCCACCGGCGCCACCGGCGGCACGATCACCGTCGAGGGCGATGCCGGAGACCATGCCGGCGGTGCGGTCTATGCCGCGAAGGCCGGCCTCGACGGTGCGACGCTGATCATCCGCGGCGCGGCCGGCGCGCATCTCGGCGACCGGATGCGGCGCGGGACGATCGTGACCGGGCGCGCGGGCGCCTTCGCGGGCTCGCGCATGATCGCCGGCACCCTCGCGGCGCTCGCGGTCGGCGACCATCCCGGCTTCGGCATGCGCCGCGGGACGCTCCTCGTCGGCACGCACGGCCGGATGTCGCCCACTTTCGTGGAGACCGGGACCCACGACCTCGTGTTCCTGAGGCTGCTGGCCACGGCTCTGCGGAGCCTGAGTGCCGAGCACGCCGACCTCCTCGGCAAGCCGCTGCGCCGCTATTCCGGCGATCTCGCGACGATCGCCAAGGGCGAGATCTGGGTCGCGGCCTGACGCCGCCTGGGCAAGGGGCGCGGGGCCGTCCTATGCTCCCCGACAAGCCGGCCCGTTCGAGGCCGGCAGCCCGGGGAGGCGCCCATGCTTCTGCTGCTGTCGATCTGTCTCGTCGCCCAGCCCTCGACCTGCCGCGAGGACCGGATCGAGATGTCCTTCGAGAAATCGAGCCCCTTCGTGTGCCTGCGCAACTCGCAGAGCGCGCTCGCGACCTGGCAGGCCGAGCATCCCGAGTGGCACGTGGAGCGGTGGCGCTGCGCCGCCAAGGGAAGCCTGCCGAAGGACCTGTGACGCGAGCTTGGTTCGGCGCCCCGGCGGTGCCATGCTCGGGTTCGCCCGGGGAGCGGGATTGAGGGCGGGACAGGGACGATGCGCTCGCTGAAGGTCCGCTTCGCGCTGCTGCTCGGCGGCACCGCCATCGTGGTGGTGCTGGCCGCGGCGGCCGCGCTGGCGGCGATCGGGGCAGCGGAGCGGACCGTCGACCGAACTCTCGAGGCCCAGCGACGGCTCGAACTGCTGGCCGAGCTGTCCGGCCGGCTCACGCAGTTCGGTCTCGCGGCCGTGGAGACGGTCGGCAATCCCGATGGCCAGCCCGAGGCGATGGCGATCGCCCGCGACAATGCCGACCGCGCCCTGACCACCGTGGACGAGGCGCTCGCCAAGAGCTTCCCGCCGAGCGACGACCCAGCCGACCGGATGCAGTACGCTGCCCGCACGCGCCCCATGGCGCAGTTGCGCGCGGCCCGCGCCGTGCTCGACCGGCAGGTGGCGCTGATCAGCCGCCAGACGGAACCGGAGCGGCGCCAGGACGCGATCAAGGGCGCGCTCAACGGCTTCGGCGCCATGACCGGCCAGCCCCTGTCGTTCCTTATCGAGGCTGAGCGGCGCAGCATGGCCCTCGGCTCCGAGCAGGCCCGGGCGCTGTCGGCACGCCTGCGCCTCGCCGCCGCCGCCGCGGTGGCGGCCGCCCTCGTGTTGCTGGCGATCCTCTACCGGGGCGTCACACGGCCGACCCTGGCCCGCATTGAGGAGGTCCGCCGGGCCGCGAGCGCCATCGGCCACGGCGCCCTCGATACGCGCCTCTCGGTTGCCACGCGGGACGAGCTCGGCCTGCTGATGACCAACGTCAACCGCATGGCCGCTCGGCTGGCACGGAGGGAATCGCGCGTCGCGGCCGACCGGGCGGCGCTGGAGGACACCGTCGCGGCGCGCACTGCCGACCTGCGCGCCGCCAACGCCCGGCTGGAGGCCGTCGATCAGTCCCGCCGCCGCTTCTTCGCCGATGTCAGCCACGAGCTGCGCACGCCCCTGACGGTGATCCTGGGCGAGTGCGACCTCGCCCTGCGCGGCGCGTCCCGGGGCGCCGATCCGGAGCCTGTCTTCGCGACGATCAAGAAGCGGGCGCAGCGCCTCAAGCTGCGCGTCGAGGACCTTCTCCGCGTCGCCCGCTCGGAATCCGGCGAGATCGCGTTCGACAAGCGCCGTCTGGGGCTCGCCCAGGTCCTCGCGGAGGCAGTGGACAACATGAGCTCCGAGGCGGCGCGTCGCCGGGTCGGCCTCGCCCTCGATCCCGGCACCGCGGACGTCGAGAGCCTTGCCGACCGCGAGTGGCTGCGCCAGACAGTCGAGAGTCTCATCGACAACGCGCTCCGCCATGCCACCGGCCTCACGCGGGTCGAGGTCGCCCTTGCGGCAGGCCCGGGGCCGCTCGGACGGATCACCGTCACGGATGACGGTCCCGGCTTCGGCGCGTCCGAGGACGCGCTGTTCGAGCGCTTCAAGCGCGGCTCCGGCGCCGGACCGGACGAGACCGGGTTCGGCATCGGGCTCGCCCTGGCGCGGTGGATCGTCGAGCAGCACGGCGGCACGATCCGGCTCGGCCCTGGGCCGGACGGGCGCGGGGCCCGGGTCACCCTGGACATCCCGGCCTGCGATCCGGCATGGGAAACGGGTCCGATCGACGGCGCAGCCGTCGGCGCCCCGGTGAAGGAGACGGCCGCATGACGCGGATCCTGATCGTCGAGGACGATATCGACATCCGCGGCCTCCTGGCTCGGGGCCTCGAAGCCGAGGGATTCGAGGTCGGGACGGCGGCCTGCGTGGACGAGGCGCTGAAGGCTGCCCACGATCCGGCCCCTGGCGCCGTGCTCCTCGACATCAATCTCCCGGACGGTTCGGGCCACGACGTCTGCCGGTCGCTGCGGGAGGGCGGCTTCCCCGGAGCGATCCTGTTCCTCTCCGCCCGGGACGAGATCCGCGACCGGGCCGAAGGCCTTGCGCTCGGCGCCGACGACTACATCATCAAGCCCTTCGAGTTCGACGAGCTGGTCGCGCGCCTGCGGACCCATCTGATGCGGCGCGAGCAGGCGGAGGCGCCGCGCTCGCGCATCACCGTAGGCAAGCTGATGCTCGACCTCGAGACCCGGCAGGCGAGCTGCGGCGAGGCCAGCGCCCGCCTCACACCCCGCGAGGCCGACCTCCTCGCCATGCTGATGGAGAATATCGGCAAACCGGTCTCCCGCGCGGACATCTTCGACCGGCTCTGGGCGAGCCAGGGCGGGCTCTCCCTCAACGTGGTCGATGTCTATATCGGCTATCTGCGCTCAAAGATGGCCGATTTCGTACGCTACGGCGGTCCGGGCCTCGTCACCGTGCGGGGCAAAGGATTCATGCTTGAACTGCGCGGTCCCGACTTCCGCCAGTGAGCCACTGTACTTTAGTCGCAGCGCGGTCCGTTTCGCGATGGTTTTCGGGCGTTTAGGTAGTCTCTCACGAAAAATTTGGGAGGATCCGGCAACTTAGTGCTTGAAGCCCGCGCGTGAATCGTCGATACCTCTCTTGCGCCGGAAATGAGAGCGCCATCAGTGTCTTAGGGTCCTCTTAGGAACCGCGTGACGCTCGGTGAAGATATCGCCTGAGGAGAAACACCATGAAGTGGGCTGCCCCGATCGTGTCTGAGATCTGCGTCGGCATGGAAGTGACGAGCTACGAGTCGGCCGAGATCGACACCTTCAACTGAGTTTTACGGGCCGGGGATCTCGGGAGCCGCACCATGCGCGTCGTGATCCTCGGTTCCGCGGCCGGCGGCGGCCTTCCCCAGTGGAATTGCCGCTGCCCCATCTGCACGCTGGCGCGGTCCGAGCCGGACCGGGTGCGGCCCCGGACGCAGTCGAGCATCGCGATCTCCGCGGACGGGTCGGATTGGCTGCTGATCAACGCCTCGCCAGATATCCGGCAACAGCTCTTCGACAATCCGCAGATGCATCCGCGCGAGGGCCTGCGCCACTCGCCGATCCGCGCCGTCCTCCTGACCAACGGCGACGTCGATCATGTCGCGGGTCTCCTGACTCTGCGCGAAGGTCAGCCCTACACCCTCTATGGCACGCGCGGGATCCTTGATTCGGTCAACGCCAACCGCGTCTTCGACGTGATGGCCGAGGGCGTCGTCGGCCGGCAGCCGATTGGCATGGACGAGCGCTTCGAGCCCCTCCCTGGCCTGTCGGTCACCCTCTTCCCGGTGCCCGGCAAGGTGCCGCTTTGGCTGGAGGACGAGTCCATGGAGATCGGCGCCGAGACTGAGACCACGGTCGGTGCCCTCATCGAGGCCGGCGGGCGCCGCCTTGCCTACATCCCCGGCTGTGCCCGGGTGACCGATGGACTGCGCGCGCGGATCGCCGGCGTGGACGCGCTGCTATTCGACGGGACCGTCCTGCACGACGACGACATGATCCGGGCCGGCGTCGGCACCAAGACCGGCTGGCGCATGGGCCACGTACCGATGCGTGGCGAGAACGGTTCGATCGAGGCCCTGGCCGCGGTCGAGCTCGGGCGCCGCATCTTCGTCCATATCAACAACACCAACCCGGTTCTCGTCGAAGGATCGCGGGAACGGGCGGATGTCGAGGCGGCCGGCTGGACCGTGGCGCACGACGGGCTGAGCCTGTCGCTCTAGAACGCCGCGTCGGGGCCTGCCGGAGCGCCGCGCCGCGGCCATATGCGCGACGGACCGCCGCCGGCGACGGTTGGGTGCCGGGGGGACCAGCACTATATCGTGGTTGAGCCCGGACAGTCGCCCCGCGGACGAGGGCGGGATCGGAATACAGGAAACGCGACCTGAGGACGGACGCCGGACACGCCATGAACGCCATCTTTCCGACCCCCGACGCCGCCGACAGCCAGCGTCTCCTGAGTCCCGAAGAGCTGGAGGCGGCCCTGCGCGACATCGGTGCGCGCCGCTACCACAACCTGCACCCGTTCCACCGGCTGCTACACGACGGCAAGTTGTCGAAAGATCAGGTCCGCGCCTGGGCACTGAACCGCTACTACTACCAGGCGATGATCCCGGTGAAGGACGCCGCCGTGCTGGCGCGCATGACCGACGCGTCGCTGCGGCGGATCTGGCGCCAGCGC
>NZ_NPKS01000063.1:0-17992 GCF_008329595.1 Methylobacterium sp. P1-11 | reverse complement strand
ACCCGGCTACTTCGCCGGCCAGTCCCGCCGCTTGTCAGAAGATGGCTCAGCGCCCGGTCCACTTCCGCGGCCGGCGCCGATGAACCGGGGTATACGGCCGCCCATCCGGCCCGTCAACAGCCTCGTTCCAGGCACGTGCGCTTTTTTTCGCGGCGGCGTCCCGGCCGAGGCGCGCACAGCGCCCGTGCGGCGAAGACGACGTCGGAGGTCGCTTTAGTAACCCTTCTTGACCTGTGCGAGCGCCGCGCTGAGCCCCTGCGCGACGCGGGCCCGCTCGTCCGGCCCGGCATCCCGTGCCACGAGCGCCTGCTGCCGGCGCGAGACCAGGGTCAGGCGCTGAAGGCCGTACTCGTCATCCTCCACCGTCTCGAGCTTGGTCCAGAGCGGATTGAAGCGCCATTCGCGCCGCTCACCCCGGTGGCTGACCCGAGCGAGCAGGATCTCGATCTGCGAGATCATGACCTCCTCGAAGGACCGGCCCCGGCGGAAGCTCACCTTCAGCGCCACGTAGATCGCCATCATGTCGAGGCCGAAGAACCCCGCCACCGGCCAGAACCCCATGCGCCAGGCCCAGATCGAGACGGCGAGCGAGACCGCGCAGCAGCCGGTCATGACCACCCGGAAGCCGCGCCGGCTCAGGGATTGATGGGGCCGGATCGTCGCTGTGAAGACGGGCCGGTCGATCGTATCCGGATCGAGGCCGTAGGGGTGGACGGATGGATTGCCGCTCGCCATGCGATCCATATAACGCGCCGATGTCCGCCAGAAAGACTCCCCCTCCCGTGACGGTTCGCGCCGGTCGCGGTACCGCGGGCCGGGCGAAAGCCCCGCCCGCAGCCGCATCCAGGAAGGCGGATAAGAGCATCCCGATCAGCGCTGCCTCGGCTCGCCTCGGCGGCCCGATCAGGGCGGCGGTCTCCGCGCATGTGGAGACGGCCCCCGAGGCCGTCGATGCCGTGACCCTCGCCGAGATCTTCCGCCGCTTCCATGCGGCCGAGCCGGAGCCGAAGGGCGAGCTCCACTACGTCAACCCATTCACGCTCCTGGTTGCCGTCGTGCTCTCGGCGCAGGCGACAGATCGCGGGGTCAATCTCGCCACGGGTCCGCTCTTCGCGGTCGCCGACACCCCGCAGAAGATGCTGGAGCTCGGCGAGGAGCGCATCCGCGCCTTCGTGCGGACGATCGGGCTGTTCAACACCAAGGCCAAGAACGTCGTGGCGCTCTCGCGGATCCTCGTGGAGGAGCATGGCGGCACGGTCCCGGCGAGCCTGGAGGCCCTGCAGGTTCTGCCCGGCGTCGGCGCCAAGACCGCGAGCGTCGTGCTGAACATCGCCTTCGGGGTTCCGCGGATCGCCGTCGACACCCATATCTTCCGGGTCTCGAACCGAATCCCGCTCGTCCTCGGCACGAACACCGACAAGGTCCAGGCCGGACTCGAGGCGCGCGTGCCGGAACCCTATCGCCTGCACGCCCATCACTGGCTGATTCTGCACGGCCGCTACACCTGCAAGGCGCGCAAGCCCGAATGCCCGCGCTGCCTCATTGCCGACCTCTGCCGCTACCCGTCCAAGACGACGGCGTAACAGGCCGATTCCGGATGCCGGCGGGACCGCAAACCCCGTTCCGGCCACGTCCGGACCGGCCTCCGCAATCCCGCCCTGCGGGCTAACGCGTTGTGCTGGAAGCCCGCTTCCGCTAGTTTGGCGGCCGGTCGCCGGGGCCCTCGGGCAGAGGCCGTCCGGCGGCCCGACCTCGCGTCCGGTCGCCGCGCCGCGGATTCCTCCCAATCGTCGCGCATTAGGAGCCTCGGCCCATGGACTTCCTCAAACCACGGTACACGCCTATGAACCGCCGCCGTCGCATCTACGAGGGCAAGGCGAAGGTCCTCTACGAGGGGCCGGAGCCCGGCACGCTCATCCAGCACTTCAAGGATGACGCGACGGCCTTCAACGCGAAGAAGCACGAGGTCATCGACGGCAAGGGCGTGCTGAACAACCGGATCTCCGAGTTCGTCTTCCAGCACCTCAACGATATCGGCGTGCCGACACATTTCATTCGCCGGCTGAACATGCGCGAGCAGCTGATCCGCGAAGTCGAGATCATCCCCCTAGAGGTGGTGGTGCGCAACGTCGCGGCCGGCTCGCTGGCGACGCGGCTGGGCCTGGAGGAAGGCACCCAGCTGCCGCGCTCGATCATCGAGTTCTATTACAAGAACGACGCGCTCAACGACCCGATGGTCTCCGAGGAGCATATCACGGCCTTCGGCTGGGCGACGCCTCAGGAGATCGACGACATCATGGCGCTGGCGATCCGCGTCAACGACTTCCTGTCGGGCCTCTTCCTCGGCGTCGGCATCCGGCTCGTCGACTTCAAGATCGAGACCGGCCGCCTCTGGGAAGGCGACATGATGCGCATTGTGGTGGCCGACGAGATCTCCCCGGATTCGTGCCGGCTTTGGGACATCAAATCCTCGGACAAGCTCGACAAGGACCGGTTCCGCAAGGATCTCGGCGGCCTGATCGAGGCCTACACCGAGGTCGCCAAGCGGCTCGGCATCATGTCGGAGAACGAGAAGGTCCAGGGCAGCGGCCCGCGCCTCGTCCAGTAGGACCGTCAGGCGGGCGGGCGGCGCAGAGGCGCCGGCCCCGCCTCCGGAAAGCCCGGCCGCAGCCGGGCATGGGTCGACAAGTCCGGGTCGAAACCCGGGTGATAATGGGGGTCCTGCACCAGCAGCGGCCCCCATCGCTTTTTTAGCGCCGCGATCTCGCGCGCGTGGCGGGCGCGGGCCTCCGGGGTCCAGCGGCGGCTCGCCGCCTCGCGATGGTGCAGCACCGCCCCGGGAACCAGCAGCGTCCGGTAGCCGGCCGCGTTGAGGCGCAGGCAGAGATCGACGTCGTTGAAGTCGACGGCGAAGACCGCGTCGTCGAAGCCGCCGACCGCCCGGAACTTGTCCGCCTCGACGGCCAGGCAGGCGGCGGTGACCGCCGACACCGTGTGGGTGACGCGTAACGCCGCAAGGTAACCGGGGGCGTCGCCCGGGAAATGGCGATGCCCGTGGGTGACGAGGCCGCCGGTTCCGAGCACGATCCCGCCGTGCTGGATCCGGCCCTCGCCGTCGAGGAGCTTGGCGCCCACGGCCCCCACATCCGGGCGGAGGGCTTCCCGGGCCATGCGGGACAGCCAGTCGGGCTGGAAAGCCTCGACGTCGTTGTTGATGAAGACCAGGAGCCGCCCGCGGGCGCGAGCCGCCGCAGCGTTGTTCATGGCGGCGAAGTTGAACGGCCCGGGACAGGGCACGACGTGCCCCCTCCCCTCCCCCTCAAGCGCGCGCAGATAGGCGAGCGTCTCCGGCTCGCGGCTGTCGTTGTCGCAGACCAGGATCTCGGTCGATGGCCAGTCAGTGCAGTGCCGCAGGCTCTCGAGACAGGGGCGCAGGAGATCCAGGCGATCGCGGGTCGGCACGATCAGGCTGGCCAGGGGCCGGATCTCGGGAAGGGGATGCTCGACCTGCACGAGTCTGTCGGGCCCCACGGCGACCAAAGCGGTCGACCGCCCCGTTCGGTCGAGGTGACCACGCACGACCGCGTCATGGGGCGGGCGCGCGCGCCCGCCTGCCGGTGGTGCCGCCGAAGGTCCAGCGCGCCGCACCGACAGAATCTCCGGGACATGGCCGACGGCGCCGGGCCCGAAGCGCTCGGCGATCCGGAAGGCGGCGTCGGCCGGGCTTCCGGGCTCGGCGGCCGGGTCGAGGGCGCCGCGCCGGCAGGCCAGAACGGGCCCGAGATAGTCGAACGCCGCGAGCCGGTCGGCATCGAAGGCCGGAGGAAGAAACGGCAGCACCGCACCGCCGGGCCGCTCCTGCACGAGGGCATCGCCATACAGGGCCTGGAGGTCGGGCTCGGCGGCGAAGACGGCAGCGATCCGCTCGGCTGCGCCGTGCACGAGGATGCCGTCGCCGATCAGACGGACCGCGTCGGCCTCACCGGGCGATGCCGACGGGAAGCGGTCGAGAATCACGGGCGGCAGGCCGAGCCGGTGGTCGATGCCGGTCAGGGCCGCGAGCGCTTGCCGGGCACGCAGCCGCTTCCCCATGAGCCCGGCCCGCATGATCGCGGCGGCAGCCCGGGGATGGGCCAGGATATGGCGCAGCATGCCGACAAGCCCGCGCCAGGAGCGGCGCGAGGATCCGAGATACGGCACACCGTCGTGGCCCGATGCGCGGCCCGACGGCGGCGTCATTCCAGATCCTCGCCGAAGGTCGTGAGCGACAGGGCCGGATGGTAGAACGGATCGTGCCGGATCACCGCGCGCCAGCGCTCGGAGAAGCGGGCCGCCTCCTGCTCGAACCGGGCGCGCTTGGCGCCGACCGATGGGCCGCGGCTGACGGATTCGAGGTGGGCCAGGGTCGCTGCCGGGGTCCAGACCGTCTTCCAGCCGGCGGCGCCAAGGCGCAGGCAGAAATCCACGTCGTTGAAATCGACCGGGAAGGCCTCGGCGTCGAAGCCCCCCACCGCCAGGTATTTCTCCCGCGCGACGGCGAGGCAGGCGGCGGTCACCGCCGAGACCTCGTGCGCCACGCGCAGACGGCCGAGATGGCCCGGCGTATCACCGGGACGGCGGCGCAGGATGTGCCCCGCCCGGCCGCCGAGACCCACGACGACTCCGACATGCTGCAGGGTGCCGTCGCCATAGAGGAGCTTCGCCCCGACGGCACCGACATTCGGCCGGCAGGCCTGCCGGACCATGGCTTCGAGCCAGCCGGGCTCCAGCACGGCGACATCATTGTTGAGCAGCACCACGACCGCGCCCGACGCCACGGCTACGCCGGCATTGACCATCGCGGCGAAATTGAAGGGTTGCGGATCCATGAGGATCCGCACGCGCGCATCGCCGCGCAGCGTCGCGTAATGCTCGAGCACCGCGGGATCGGTGGATCCGTTGTCGACGATGATCAACTCGATCGACGGGTAGGCCGTCTCGTGAAGCACCCCGCGGCAGACGCGGGTGATCAGGTCGAGGCGGTCGCGCGACGGGATCACGACGCTCACCAGCGGCGCCGGATCCGCAAGAGGCCACTCCACTCGAACGGCGCCGCCGTGGATTTCGGCGCGGAGCGCCAGAGCTTCCAGGGACCGGGCGGTGTCTAGGGAAGCGGCACGTGTGGGGGGGTCGAGGCCATCGCCGACGGTGCGGGCGAGGATCCGCGGGACATGGGCCACCCGCGCAGCGCTGGTCACCGCGGCGACCACCACGGCCGAGGCGATTTCGGCCAGCGGGCCGGCGGGGCGCGCAAAAGACGTGGAAAGCCATGTCCCCGACAGAAGCAGCGGAAACCCCGGATACCCGGTCGCCAAGGCGAAGTCCGGGCTCCAATCCGGCTTCAGCTGCGGGCGACGGTCGGGGCCGATCGCGTCGCCGTAGGCGATGTCGGATTCCGACAGCGCCTGACCCAGGAGCGCCAGAGCCTCGGGCTCCGGAACGTCGCCGGGACGCAGCAGGCACAGGGCATCGGCCGCGCCGAGATCATCCGCAAGACAGGCAGCCTCGTCCCAGGCACGGTGCGACATCTGTCCAGCGCCCGACACGGGCGCCGCGCCCGCCCAGGCGACGCAGACCGACTCGGGGCGCAGGGTCTGTGCGGCCAGCGCGTCGCGCGTGGCCGAGAGCGCCGCCACCTCGCCGGGTCGCGCGAGCAGAACACAGCGGATTCGCAGGGCAGAGGGTGCGATGCGGATAGGTCTGGTCCGGGTGGCAGCCCAGGACGGGAACCGGCTCATCGGCGTCACCGCGCAGGCACCCCGCAGGATGTCGCGGTAGCGCCGTTCCGAGCCGCGGGCGCGCTCGTAGAGCGCGGCGACGCAGCGCCAGGGCCGGCGGAGGAGGCACTGCGCGAGCACCCCGGTCTCGCGCCGCGCGCCGACCCGCTCCAAGGTGAAATCGGCACCGGTTGAGAGGCGGATCTCCCGCGCGTCCGGTGGGATCAGCCCGAGCCAGTGGGCAAGCCCCTGCGCGGCGCCGGGCAGGACGAAGTCTTGAACGGCATCGTCCGCGCCACGCAGGACGCGGAGGATCGGGCGCTGGGGCGGTGCCGTGGGATCGCCGCTATAGCTCAGCACGATCCAGCCGACAGGGTGATCGGGGAGCACGAGCCGGCGATCGAATTCGGAATCGGCCGCCGGTTCGAGGCGGAACCGCGTCTCCCGACCGAGCCAGAACGCGCCGCGGCCGGGTTTGGCGGTCAGTCGGGTCGGATCGCCGAGGCGCGCCGCGGCGTCACTGGGCAGCGTCGCCTCCGCCTGCGGGTGCCGCGGCGACTGCCGGTTTACGGCGGCGCGGTTTCGCGACGGGCTTCCCGCCGGCCCCCTTGCCGGCGCCGACACCCACCGCGATGTCGTAATCGGCCGTCATCGCGGCCGGGACCTGAAGCTCGTCGGCCACGATCGTGGCGAAGCCCTGCGCCTCACCCGGACCGACGACCACGCTGGCGCGCTCGACCCGGCTCGAAACGACCTTGCCGTTGTAGCGGATCTGGAACGTCACCGGCACATCGAACCGGCCCGGCGCCCCCGCCGGGCCGAGCAAGACGTTGACTTCGGCGCCCGCCTTGACGGTGATCGAGCCATCCTGACGTCGCGTGCATTCGCGGGCGAGACGACCGAGGGAGAACTGGGTGCGCACCGTATCGCCCGCGAGGGTGCGCGAGGCGGCGGCGCCCTCGGCGACCTCGACCGGCGGGCAATAGGGCGGCTCGAGGGTCTCGGGTTGCGACGGCGGTACCGTCGTGCCGCCGTACTTGAACAGGTTCGAGAAGATGTTGCCCTCCTCGGCCCGACACGGCGCCGCGGCGGCCAGGGACAGGAGGAGCACGATCCCGCCCAGCCGGAGCACGGCCGGCAACCGGCCGGCGTCCGGGGAGGGTGTCAGAATCCTGTCCCGATATCCGATCATCACACGGCTCCCGAGCGGCACCGTCATTTCAGGCTGTCGAACCCGGCCGCGAAGCCCTTCATCGACAGCGGGATGCCGACGCCTTCCTCCGGCGTCTGGAACACGATGAAGGTAGCCTGCGTGCCGCTCTTGAACTGGCGGATCAGGCCGTCGTCCATCACGACCTCGGCCACGCACCCGGTGGTGAGGCAGCGGACGAAGCCCGCGCGGCCGATATCGGTCTGGTCGATCTTGAGGCCGAGGCCGGAGGGCAGGAGGACGCCCAGCGGCGCCACCACCCGCAGAAGGTAACCGCGATTGTCGGCCGTCTTCAGGACGATCACGACGAGCGTCAGGTTCGGGCGGTCCTCGGCGGCGAGATACTGGACGAGGGCGCATTGCTCGGCCTTCGCGCCGGCCGGCGTCTCGCAGCGCAGCTGCCAATCGTCGAAGGTCTTGCGCACCATGCCCTGAGCTGCGGCCGGCCCGGCGGGCGCGAGGGCCGCCGCCGCGAGGGCGAGGCATACCGGCAGCGCGGCGCGCCGGACGGCACGCCGGAAACGAACGAGCCTCGCGTGAAGCGGCACCACCGATCCCTTCGGAACGCTCCGGCCGAGGATCGGCGGGAGCCGTACAATCGGGCGTGTTCCGACCATGGCCGGGCCTGCGCTGTCAAGCGATGCGGGCGCGGTGTTGCCCGTCGGCGCTACCCGCGCGGGTGTCATAGGCTTAGATAGAGTCCCAACACTCCTCCAGCGCCGGATCCTGATGCCGTGATGCGCCCGCTCACTCTCTCGGCCGCCTGCTTGATGGCCACCCTCGGGCAGGCCGGGGCCCAGTCCCTGCCGGTCGGAGAGACCACCTATATCGAGCGCTCGCTCAACCACACCGACACGCTGGTGGTCGAGCATCCGCCCGTGGCGGTGAACCCCTACGGCCGGCGCAACGGGCAGGCGGCGATCGCCGGCTATTGCCGGGATGGCGGCCTGGTCCGGCGGCGTGACGCGTTCGGCAATCCCGTGATCATCCGCCAGCGGGAGATCTGCGACAGCGTCGCACCGCGCACCCTCAATCCCGGCGAGGTCGATCCCCGACCGAGCTGGCCGGCGGACGCCGTGGCGCGCCAGCGGGTGCTCCGCGCCAAGGGCTGACGCGGGACCGACCCTTCCTAGTCCCACGGCTCAGCCGTAGCGATGCAGGCCCGTGCCGTGACGCTTGAGCCAGGCTTCGGCGGCGTCTGTGTTCGGGCAGAGCCCGTGAACGAGCGACCAGAAGCGGGGAGAGTGGTTCATCTCGCGCAGATGGGCCATCTCGTGCGCGACCAGATAATCGAGCACCATCGGCGGTGCGAGGATCAGGCGCCACGAGAAGTTCAGCTCGCCGCGGGACGTGCAGGATCCCCACCGGCTGCGGGTGTCGCGCAGCGTGACGCGGACCGGCCGCTGCCCGAGCGGCGTCGCGTAACGCTCGATCGCCTCGGCGAGGTCGCGCTTCGCCTCCCGGGCCAGGAAGTCGCGGACCCGGCGCGACACATGGGCTGCGTCGCAGGAGACCGAGATCACCGGCTCACCGTCCAGGCACTCGACACGGACCGGACCGCTGCGTGTGTCGCGTTGGCTGATACGGTGGGCCTCGCCGCGGAACGGAAGGCTGGCCCCGGGCGCGAATTCCACCCGGGCGGGTACACGGGCCAGGCGCGCCGCGATCCAGCCGGCATGGCTGGCCGCGAAACGCTGGGCGGTGTTGATCGCGGTGCGGCTCGGCAGGGTGATCACCGCCTCGCCTGTGGCGGCCGAGACGCGCAGGGTGATGCGGCGCGCGGTCGGCCGCCGACGGAGGGCGATCCGGAGGCTGGCCCCCTCGTGCTGAACCTCAAGATGATCGGGATCGGGGCGACGCAGCAGCGCGAGGGGCATTCGCGACTTTTAGCTGGGCCGGGCTCGAGGCTCCAGATCCCAACCCTCTGAATCACGGCAGACTCAGCCGGCGAGGGCCAGGGTCCAGACGTCGGTCTCGGGCAGGACGAGGAGAGCGGCACCCGCCAGCGCGATCCCGTACGGGATCCCGGTCTTGGCGTCGTGCAGATGCAGGGCGAACGGCATACGCGCGATCCGGACGGGGAGCGGGTGCGTCCGCGCGAACAGGATCCCCAGCGTCAGGGCACCGCCGAACAGGGAGGCCACGAGCAGGTAGTCGCCGAGGCCGTCGA
Source organism: Methylobacterium sp. P1-11 (assembly GCF_008329595.1). Lineage (NCBI taxonomy): Bacteria > Pseudomonadati > Pseudomonadota > Alphaproteobacteria > Hyphomicrobiales > Methylobacteriaceae > Methylobacterium > Methylobacterium sp. P1-11. The sequence continues at coordinate 8,856 of NZ_NPKS01000063.1, read as the reverse complement.
AACCTAGCCACAGCGCCGTGGCGGCCGCGAGCTTCGCATCGCCGCCGCCGATGACGCCGAAGGCAAACAGCGTGAAGGTGACGAGGAGAACGACCGCTCCGGCACCGCAATGGAAGCCGATCTCGGCCCAGCTCATCGGGCCCGTCAGGGCCAGGAGCGCGAACCCTGCCACGAGACCGAGGGAGATCCGGTTCGGGATCAACATGGTCAGCAGGTCGCTGGCGGCCGCGTAAGCCATCAGAAAGGGAAACAGGATCAGCAGGCCGAATCCTGCAGGCCCCAGACCCGTCAGGCCCAGGCTTGCCGTCGCTGAACCGACCATCTCGGCGCCCATCTCGTCGAAGCCTGTCGCGTCACGGGGAACTGATCCGCCGACGACGATCCCGGCCGGCCGAGACCGCCCCGCCTCTCTCCAAGTGTCGGGGAGAGCCGGAGTGTCTCGAACCTGCCGCAGATCAGACTCGTCCTGATCAGTTCAGGTTGCCGGAGATCTGGCTGAACTTGCTGGTCAGGTTGCTGCCGACGGTCTTCAGCGCGGTGATGATGGCCACGGCAATCAGGGCCGCGATCATCCCGTACTCGATCGCGGTGGCACCCGACTCGTCCGAGGCGAAGCGCGTGAACAGGGTCTTCATGGATGGTGATCCTTCGATCAACATAGAGCGAGAGAAAACTAACGCGATGACCGATGAAGAATTTTCAGCTCTCGATCGGCGGCCTACACAGACTGCCGATTACGCCTTGAAAATCGGTTAAATCGATCCTGCACTGGCCTATAATGCCGTCTCGTTGCGAGCTTGGTGAAAGTTTAGTTTCTTCGATACGGCACAGGACGGCGATAAGGTCTTGCTTAGCGCTTCCTTCACCGGTTGTGCGATAGCTTCGGGCTTCGGGTCGGATCTCGTGCACCACCCGCCGTCTTGAGGAAATCCGATGCGCCGCATCCTGTCGATCGCGGGCCGAGCCGGCTTCGTCGTCCTGCTGACGGGCGCCGCCGCGGCGGCCGGGCAACCCGAAATCCTGCCCGTCGTGACCATTCTCGTGGACAATGCCAAGGTTCTCCGCCTTCCGGAGAAAACATCGACCATCATCGTGGGAAATCCGATCATCGCCGAAGTGACGCCGCAGAAGAACGGCGTCCTCGTGCTCACCGGCAAGAGCTTCGGCTCGACCAATCTGATCGCCCTCGACAGTGGCGGCGCCATGATCGCCGAGACGACCATCCGGGTCGAGGCGTCTCGGGACTCGACCATTACGGTGCAACGCGGTCTCGACCGGGAATCCCTCTCCTGCACGCCGAGCTGCCAGCCTTCGGTGCAGCTCGGCGATTCCGCGACCTATTTCGGCACGACCAGCGGACAGGCCGATACCCGTCGCAAGCTCGCCACCGGCGGCGGTGCGGGAACGGTTCCGGCCGCCGAGCACTGACGGAGCTCGAATCCTGCCGCGACATCGGGCACGGCCTCGGGCAGGATCCGGCGGCCCCGCCGATTCGCCGCGACGGCGCGGGGGCGACGACAGCAGGGAGACGTCGCAGCCGATGTCCGCCATCACGCGCAACCCGCCGCCCCCCTCCGTCGATCCGGACGTGCTGGCTGCCTTCCGAGACGTCGCGACGGCCACGATCAGCGATTGCTTGGGACGGATGCCGGTCCTGATCGGACTGCGCCCGTTCCATCGGGGCGGGCCGCTTCTCGGCACGGCCGTCACGGTCCGGGTCCGGGCCGGCGACAACCTGGCCGTCCATCAGGCCCTGGAGGAGGTCCGACCCGGCGACGTGATCGTCGTCGATGGGGGCGGCGACACGAGCCGGGCTCTCGTCGGCGACATCATGAAGGCCATCGCCGAGAGCCGGGGTGCGGCCGGTTTCGTGATCGACGGCGCCGTGCGCGACACCGCGGCCTTCGCGGCCTCGGACTTCCCCTGCTATGCCCGCGCCGCGACTCCGCGCGGCCCGTTCAAGACCGGGCCTGGCGCGATCAACGTTCCGGTCTGCGTGGGCGGCTGGACGGTGGACCCGGGCGACCTGGTGGTCGGCGACGCTGACGGCGTCGTGACCGTCCCGCCCGGTGATGCGGCGGATCTGCTCGAAGCCGTGCGGGCGCAGGCGGTCCGTGAAGAGGAGGTTCTCGCCCAGATCCGGGCCGGCCGCTACGACGGCCGCTACGCCCGGGTGGCGAAGGACTGACCGCCCGGGCGGACTCGGGCAGGGCTGCCACGGAACATCGGCATCGCGAGGGTGGGGCTGCGGGGCCGCAGGGAGCCGCCGCCCGTCCAGTCGGCCTTGCGGAGACCGGTCGCTCGGTGGACGATGGCGACATGGATTCCGGCCCCCTCACCTATGCCATCGGCGACGTCCACGGCTGCGCCGCCCTCCTCGACGCGCTGCTGGAGCGGATCGCCGACCATGCCGGTGACCGGGCCTACCGCCTCGTCTTTCTCGGAGATTACATCGACCGGGGACCGGACAGCGCCGCGGTACTGCGCACCGTCAGCCGCCTGAACTGGGCCGAGCCCGAGCGCGTCGTCTGCCTGATGGGCAATCACGAGCGGATGCTGCTCGACGCGCTCCAGACCCGCAGCGCCGCAGCGCACTGGATGTACAATGGCGGCGAGGCGACGCTCGACTCCTTCGGCGCACGGGATCCCGCCGGCCTACCGCGGGACACCCTCGACTGGATCGAGGCCCTGCCGACGCTGCATGGTGACGGCGCCCGGTGGTACGTGCATGCCGGCCTGCGGCCGGGCTCCGAGGCGCGCGAGTCAGATGCGCATGACCGCCTGTGGATCCGCGAGCCGTTCCTCGAGGGCGACCACGATTTCGGGCGGCACGTGGTCCACGGACACACGCCGCAGCGCAGCGGACGCCCGGAGGTGCGCCGGTACCGTACCAATCTCGACACGGCGGCCGTCTACGGCGGCGCGCTCACCGCCGGCATCTTCTCGGAGGCGCAGGGGCCGGCTCTGGAGTTCCTGCAGGTCCGGGCCGGGTCAGGCGCAACGCTCGCAGAGAACGGCGTGATGCAGGGATGATGGGGGCCTTCCGGCCGAGCCCGGGTCAGGCGCCGCGTCGCGCTGGTATCACCGCGCACAGGATCCCGGCGAGCCACCCGGCCATCAGGGCGAAGCCGCCCGTCGGCGCGGCCATCGGGAAGAGCGGATGCTGGAGCCACGCGCGCACCGAGAGGTCGCCGCAGAACAGGATCAGCCCGAGGACCAGCAACCCCGCCGCGATCCGGGCAACACCGGCCCGGACCAGGCCGGCGGCGCTCAAGCCGATGAGCGCCAGAATGGCGGGGGCGTGGAACAGCAGGAACTGCGCTGACGTTTTCAGCGAATCAGCCCCGGGAATATGCGCGGCGGCGGCGCTCAGCGCGACGCCGAGCAGTCCGGCGAGGCAGGCGAGCGCCGCGAGGGCGCGGTCGACGCCCGAGACCCTCACGCGCCGCGTTCCACCAGCAGCTTCGCGATCGCCGCCCGCAGCTCCGGCACGCCGGCATCGTCCCGGCTCGAGGTGAGGATCACCTGCGGATAGGCGGCGGGACGCTTGGCAAGCCCCGCCTCGATCCCGGCGATCCGGCTCGCGACCTCGCCCTTCTTGAGGGAATCGCCCTTGGTCAGCACGACCTGATAGCTCACAGCGGCCTTGTCGAGACCGTCGAGCACGTCGGTGTCGATCGACTTGAAGCCGTGCCGGGCGTCGATGAGCATGAACACCCGGGCGAGGCTGGCGCGCCCCTTGAGGTAGGAATGGATCAGCCGGGTCCAGGCCTCGACCTTGGCCTTCTCGACGGCCGCATAGCCGTAGCCGGGCATGTCGACGAGCGACAGGCGTTCGCCGATCCGGAAGAAGTTGAGCTGCTGCGTCCGCCCGGGCGTGTGCGAGGTCCGCGCCAGGGTGTTGCGCCCGGTGAGCGCGTTGATCAGGCTCGACTTGCCGACATTCGACCGGCCCGCGAAGGCGATCTCGACGCCGTCCATGGGCGGCAGGCGGTCGAGGGTCTGGGCAGCCGCGTAGAAATCGGCGGCGCCGGCAAAGAGCAGGCGGCCGGCCTCCAGGAGGTCGGCCGCGTCGTCGTTGGTCTCAGTCACGGCAAACCGCCTGTCAGCTCTTGGTAGCGGCCGTCTTGGTGCCGTTGCCGCGCCGGAACGTCGATCGCAGGTTGTCCCACAACTCCACCTTCACGCCGTTCCGCCGCATGATGACGTATTGCTGGATCACCGACAGCGTGTTGTTCCAGGCCCAGTAGATCACCAGGCCGGCGGGGAACGAGCCCAGCATGAAGGTGAACACGATTGGCATGAAGGTGAAGATCTGCGCCTGGACCGGGTCCGGCGGCGCGGGGTTCATCTTCATCTGCACGAACATGGTCACGCCCATGATCAGCGGCCAGACGCCCAGATGGACGAAGTCGGGCGCCGGGAAGGGCAGCAGGCCGAACAGGTTCACGATGCTCGTCGGATCCGGCGCCGCGAGGTCGTGGATCCAGCCGAAGAACGGCGCGTGGCGCATCTCGATGGTGATGAACAGGACCTTGTAGAGCGCGAAGAAGACCGGGATCTGGATCAGCACCGGCCAGCAGCCGGCGACCGGATTGATCTTCTCCTTCTTGTACAGCTCCATCGTGGCCTGCTGCGCCTTCAGGCGGTCGTCCTTGTAGCGCTCGCGGATGGCGGCCATCTCGGGCTGCACGGCCTTCATCTTGGCCATGGACACGTAGGACCTATTCGCGATCGGCAGGAACAGCAGCTTCAGGCAGAAGGTCACCACCAGGATCGAGACGCCGAAATTACCGAGCAGATGGTAGAAGAAGTCCAGCGCCCGGAACATCGGCTTGGTGATGAAGAAGAACCAGCCCCAGTCGATCATCAGATCGAAGTGCTTGATGCCGAGGTCCTTCTCGTAATTGTTGATGACGTTGACTTCCTTGGCGCCCGCAAACAGCCGCTGCGTCGCAGTGGCCGAGGCGCCCGCCGCCAGGTTCACGGCGTCGCCGCGTACGCTCGCCTGATAGACGTTGGTGGTGCCGTCGGTGCGGTCGGTGAAGGCGCCGGTATAGGGCGCCTCCTGATCGGGGATCGCGGCGGCCGCCCAGTATTTGTCGGTGATGCCGACGAAGCCGCCGGTCACGCCGGTCCAGGCATGGCCCTTGGTGTTGGCACCGCCATAGGCGCCCTCCTTGGCGAGCTTGTCGTAGGTGAATTCCTGCAGGCCGTCGTTGCCGAGATAGCCGATCATGCCCTCGTGCAGGACGTAATAGCCCTGGGTGTGCGGTTTACCCCAACGGGAGACGAGGCTGTACGGGTAGAGCGTCACCGCGCCCGAGCCCTTGTTCTCGACCTCCTCGCGGACCGTGAACATGTACTTGTCGTCGACGGCGACGATCCGTTTGAAGACGAGGCCGGCGCCGTTGTCCCAGGTCAGGGTCACGGGCATGCCGGGGGAGAGCGTCTTGCCGTCGCTGGTCCAGAGCGTGTCGTTCGTGGGCAGCGGCCCGGCATTGGCGCCGACCCAGCCGAACTCGGCGTAATAGGGCGTCTCGCTGCCGGCCGGCGAGAACAGCACGATCTCGGGGCTCTTGGGATCGACGGTCTCGTGGTAGTTCTTCAGCGAGACGTCGTCGATGCGGCCGCCCTTCAGGGCAATCGAGCCCGAGAGCGCCGGGGTCTCGATGCGGATCCGCGGCGAGCGGGCGAGCGCCGCCTCGCGGGAGATTGGACCACCCTGCGCGGTCGGCAGCGTGCCGGGCACGGGCGCCGCCGGGCCGCCCTCCTTCGGCGACGGCGAGGGCACGCCGTCCGGGGTCACGCCCGGGGGCTGCTGGGCGGCCTTGTTCTGCGCCTCGATCAGCCGCTGCTGCTCCATGCGCGGGCCGGCCACGAAGTACTGCCACCCGAGCAGAACCAGCAGCGACAGGCCGATGGCCACGAACATGTTCGTCTTGTCATTGCCCATCAGGGACACCGCCGCACGCGTTCGGAGTGGCATCAGGACCGGCACCGGCCCCGCGGGGCCTGTTTGCGCCGGTGATTCGGTGATCTCTGTCGCACCCCTGCGACGGGCCGATGTCGGCGCCGCCGGAGGGCGCGGGCTGCGCGGAGGCTACGCCCGCATCGTGCTGGAGAGATGAGGTTGGCGCTGCGGTCTTGGACCGCCGGCCGCCGGGTCGAGCGGATGGCCTGTCACCGCGCGGCGCTGCGGGACGGGTGACCGCCGGGATCGCGCGCCGCAGATCCTCGGCCAGTGCCTCGAAGGAGGCGTCCAGCGCCGGGCGCCGGGCAATCAGCACGATGTCGGCCGGGAGGCTGGCGAGTTCGCCCGGCAGATCGGACGCGACCAGCCCGATGGCCGCACGGAGACGGCGCCGGATCCGGTTGCGCTCCGTCGCGTGGCCGACGCGCTTCGTGATGGTGAACCCGAGACGGAGGCCGGGGCAGTCCTCCGGGTTGCGGAGACGCCCCTGCGCGGTCATGCGCTCGGTGTGAAAGCGACGCCCCTCGGCCGCAGCCAGGAAGTCGGGTCGTTTCTTGAGCCGCTCGATCGTCGCCATCGATGGTTCGATCCCGGCCGATACCACTTGCCTCGCGGCGCGGATGCCCGAAGGCGTCCGCGCCCGAGAGGATCCGGCCTCAGGCCGACAGGCGCTTGCGGCCGTGGGCGCGACGGCGCGCGATCACCTTGCGGCCGCCGGCGGTGGCCATGCGCGCACGGAAACCGTGGCGGCGCTTACGGACGAGCTTGCTCGGCTGGTAGGTTCTCTTCATGGCTCAGAGCCTTCAAAGGTCGAGGCGCGCTCGCGGGCGGCTGATGCCGCACCCGACCTTCACGCGTCCTTGGTTGTCTGCAAACACGAAGGGCGCCCATGCGGGGCGCCACGTCGCGAGTGGCGGGCTTATGGCGGATGGGTCCCGCGAAGTCAACGTTTCGACGGTCTCAATGACCCTCGAACTGCATCAGGGTGCGCACCTCGACGCCCATGTCGCGCAGGCGCTGCGCGCCGCCGATCTCGGGGAGGTCGATGACGAAGCAGGCGGCCACGATCTCGGCGCCGATCTTCTGCAGCAGGTTCACGGCTGCGATCGCGGTGCCGCCGGTGGCGATCAGGTCGTCGACCAGCAGCACCTTGTCGCCCGGCCTGACCGCGTCGACGTGGATCTCGATCTCGTCGGTCCCGTATTCGAGGGCATAGGCCATCGACACGGTCTTGTGGGGCAGCTTGCCCTTCTTGCGGATCGGCACGAAGCCGCAGGAGAGCTGGTGGGCGATGGCCCCGCCCAGGATGAAGCCCCGGGCCTCGATGCCGGCCACCTGGTGGACCTGCCCGCCGGCATAGGGATGGACCAGCGCATCCACCGCCCGCCGGAAGGCGCGGGGATCGCTGAGCAGCGTGGTGATGTCGCGGAAGACGATCCCGGGCTTCGGGTAGTCGGGAATCGAGCGGATCGATTCCTTCAGCGCGACGTGGCGGCGGGCTTCCATGCGTTCGGCCTTCCGTGGAGAACCGCGGGCTTAAAGCAGAAGGTTGCGGCCCTGACCAGTTTCCGGCGGGATGCCGATCGGCTCAGGCCGCTTGCATCCAGCGCCGGAGGCGCCGTCGTTCCGGAGCGCAGCAGCCGAGCCTGGAGACCAGAAACACCGTCGGTGCCGGATCGCCTGCTTCAGCGGCTCTGGATCCGGGCCCCGCTGCGCGGCCCCGGGCGGACGGGCAATTAGGCCGCCTGAACCTTCTTGAGGATGGCGACGAGCTCCCGGTGCAGCCCCTCGTTGCCGCAGGCAACCGAGCGGGGCGCCAGCGGCTCGGCCGCACCGTCCGCCGAGGTCACGAAGCCGCCGGACTCGCGCACCAGGATCACGCCGGCGGCGAAATCGTAGGTCTGGAGGTCACGCTCCCAATAGGCGTCGAGGCGCCCGCAGGCGACATAGGCCATGTCGAGGGCCGCCGAGCCCATCCGGCGGGTGCCGCCGGCCACCGCCATGACGGCGCCGAGTTCGCGCAGGAGGCGCGGATGGCTGCCGCGGCCGAGATAGGGCGTGCCGTAGCCCACCAGCGCATCCGCCATGTCCTGACGGCCGGAGACGCGCAGGCGCCGATTGTTGAGGTAGGCGCCCTTGCCACGTTCGGCGACGAACAGTTCGTCCTTGATCGGATCGAAGATCACCCCGGCGACGATCTGGCCCTCGCGCTCGAGCCCCACCGAGACCGCGAAATGCGGCACGCCGTGCAGGAAGTTCGAGGTGCCGTCGAGGGGATCGATGTGCCAGGTGTGGCTCTTGTCGGTCCCCTCGATGATCCCGTTCTCCTCCTGCACGAGGCTGTAGCCCGGACGCGCCTTCATCAGGGCGTCGCGCAGCACCTCCTCGGCCTTGCGGTCGGCCGCGGACACGAAATCGCCCGGACCTTTGCGCGAGACCTGCAGGTTCTCGACCTCGCCGTAGTCGCGGCGCAGGCCGCGGGCCGCCTTGCGTACGGCATCGACCATCACGGTCATGAGGGGTGAGGAGATCATGGTGGGACTTTTCGCGGGGAAGGGTTGGCGCCGTCGTTACAGGGCGGCGCCGGAAAAGACGAGATGGGGACGGGACATGGGCGGGCTGCGGGCGGTATTGACCCGGACGTGACCCCGCGGCCGATCGCCGAGGCGCGGATCCCCCTCGCCCCTGTGGGACAGGTCTGCTCTCGCAGAGAGCCGGGTTGGGGCGTGCGGTTTCAGGACGGACCGGAACGCGCCGCCGCGGCATGCCCGATCCGATGCGTTCTCGTCCCTCGCCCCAACGTGGTTCCGCAGGGGAGAGGGGGCGTGTCGCGCTCTGTTGGCGGCGCCGGGACCGTGACGCGGCCTACTCGGCCGCCTCGA
>NZ_NPKS01000062.1:0-19462 GCF_008329595.1 Methylobacterium sp. P1-11 | reverse complement strand
AGGCGCAGGAGCTGAAGGGCGAGGCGCAGAAGACGGTGGGCGATGTCAAGGACGGCGCCGAAAACCTCGCCGACAAGATCACCGGCACGCACTGACCCCGTCCCGCGGCGCCGGCCGAGCCGGCGCCGCCCCCAAGTGGGGTTCCATCCACCCGACACCAGGAGAGCTGCATGAACCGCGACCAGATCAGCGGCGCGTCCCGCCACCTCAAGGGCCGCGCCCAGACCGCCCTGGGCGGCCTGACCGGTGACCCGGCCCGCCAAGTGCGCGGCGCCGTGAACCAAGTGGCCGGCGGCGCCCAGTACGCCTATGGCCGCGTCCGCGACCGCGCCGAGGACCTCGCGGAGGACGGCCGCCATCTGGCCGAGGCCGCCCGGACACGGGCCGACCACCTGATCGACGAGGGCCGCGACCGCGCCCGGGACGTGCGCCGCCGCGGCGCGGATTACGGCCGGCAGGCGATCCGCACGGCCGAGGCCAACCGCACCAACACCCTGCTGGGTCTGGCCGCCCTCGCCTTCGCGGCCGGCTGGCTCGTCCGCAGCGCCCGCTGACGGAGGCTCCACCGATGCTGCGCAAGCTCCTGACGGCCTTCATCGTGCCGAAGCTCATCGCCTATCTCGGGCGCCGCTACGACCGGCGCCGGGGCACCGGCCGCCCCTACTGAGGCCCGGATCGGCGCCCCGGGATCGCTATCCCGGGGCCTTCCAGATGCCGGCGGCGATCCGGGTCGTCTCGACCAGCGCCGCGTGGAGCGCCGCGTCGCCGTCGTGGCGACCGGCGCGGATCGCCGCGACCAGGTCGGCGGGCGTGCCGGCACCGTCGAGCGCCCGCTCCCAGGCCTCGGTCGCGGCGCCCGCCTGCGCGATCTCCCGCATGACGAGCCCCATCGCGTTGGCGGCCATCAGCAGGACGTAGCGCTGGCGCCCCGACAAAGCCGGGGCGACCTCGTCGAGGAGGCTCTGCCGGGCGACCGCCAGCAGGGCGGCGCCCGCGGGCGCATCCGGGAAGGCATCGCTCATCGGGCTCCCCATCGTTCCGGCGCGGTCTCGCGCAGGATCGCGGCCTCCAGTTCGGGTGCCATCCGGCCGGTCAGCGCCAGCTCCAGCGACGTCTCCTGGCCCGAGACGTGGCGGTGGCCCTGCTCCAGGGCGATCACCGCCCAGCGCAGATGCGCCATGACCTCCCAGTAGCGGACGGCCTCCGGATCGATCCCACGCCCGCTCTCGGCCTCGTAGCCGCGATAGAAGGCGGCCCGCGGGGCGATGCCGCCGGCCTCCAGATCGGGCCGGCCGAACCGCCAGCAGGCGGCGCAGAACCAGCCGATATCCTGGACCGGATCGCCCCAACCGGCGAATTCCCAGTCGAGGATCGCCGTCAGGCCCTCGGCATCGACCATGTAGTTGCCGGTGCGGAAGTCGCGGTGGACCAGGACCGGCTCGGGACAGGGCGGCGCGTGGAGCTCGGCCCAGCGCAGGCCCCATTCGAGGGCCGGGCGCACGGCGCCGATCCCGTCGAGATTCGCTCGGAGCGTGCGGATCTCGGCCAAGGCCGGGTCCGGCTCGGGCACCCCGAGGAAGGCAAGGTCGTCCGCCGGGGCGCCGGGGCTGCCTGCCCGCAGGATGCCGTGCGTCCGGGCGAGTTCCCGCCCGAGCTGCTCGGCGAGCGCCGCGCGGTCGCCGCCGAGGCTCGTATCCTTCACCACCCGGGGCCCCAGCCCGACGCCGGAGACGAGCCCGATCAGCGCGAAGGGCGCCCCGACCACGCTCGGATCCGCGCAGAACCCGACCGGCTCGGGCACCCGCACGCCGGCCGCGAAGGCCGCGCGCATGATGTGGAACTCCTCCGACCGCGACCGGCTCGACGCGATGGTGGCCGGCGCGTCCTTGCGCAGGACGAAGCCCCGCTCGCCGCCATCGACCCGGCAGCGCAGCATCCAGTTCTCCTGGATCGAGCCGCCGGTCAGCGGCCGGATGTCGTCGAGGGTGACCGTCCCGGCCTCCAGGGTCCGGCCGATCCAGGCGCAGAGCGCCGTCCTCTGATCTGCGTCCAGCATCGGGCTCAGGGCCGCGTCACGGGATGCGCTCGACCGCCATGGCGATGCCCTGGCCGCCGCCGATGCACATGGTCACGAGCCCGTAGCGGCCGCCGGTCCGGGCCAGCTCGTAGAGGGCCTTCACGGTGATGATCGCCCCCGTGGCGCCGATCGGGTGGCCGAGGGCGATGGCGCCGCCGTTCGGGTTGACCTTGTCGGGATCGAGGTCGAGTTCGCGGGAGACCGCGCAGGCCTGCGCCGCGAAGGCCTCGTTCGACTCGATGACGTCGAAATCGCCCGCCCGCAGGCCGGTCCGCTCGAGCAGACGCCGCACCGCCGGCACCGGGCCCATGCCCATCTCGGACGGGTCCACACCCGCATGGGCATAGCCGACGATCCGGGCGAGCGGCGTCGCGCCGTCGCGTTCGGCCCGCGCGGCGCTGGACAGGACGAGGGCCGCGGCACCGTCGTTCAGCCCCGAGGCGTTGCCGGCCGTGACGCTGCCGGTCTTGGAGAAGGCCGGGCGGAGCTTGGCGAGGTCCTCGGCGCTCGTGGCCTTCGGGTGCTCGTCGGTGTCGAAGGCCACCGTCTCGCGCTTGCGCTGCACCGCGATCGGCAGGATCTGGTCGCGGAACCGGCCCTCGCGGATCGCCGTTGCGGCGCGGGCCTGGCTCTCGGCCGCGAAGGCGTCCTGCATGGCGCGGGGGACGGCGTAGCGCACGGCGACGTTCTCGGCGGTGACGCCCATGTGGCCGCTGCCGAACGGATCGGTCAGCGCGCCGAGCATGTAGTCGACGAGCACGGCGTCGCCCATGCGCGATCCGGTCCGCCCGGTGGTCAGGAGGTGGGGCGCGCGGCTCATGCTCTCGGCGCCGCCGGCCAGGGCCGTCTCGGCGTCGCCGAGCACGATGGATTGCGCGGCCGAGACGATCGCCTGCAGGCCGCTGCCGCAGAGGCGGTTGACCGTCATGGCCGGCACCTCCTGGGGGATGCCGCCCTCCATGGCGGCGACGCGGGCGATGTAGGCGTCCCGGGGCTCGGTCGGGATGACGTTGCCGAGAACCACGTGGCCGACCGCCTCGGGCGCGGTCCCGGCGCGGCGCAGCGCCTCCGCGACGCAGCGGGCGGCGAGGACCGAGGGGGGCGTTCCGGCCAGCGCGCCGCCGAACGTGCCGATGGCGGTGCGCACCGCCCCTGTGATCACGACATCGGTCATACTCTCGGCCTCCATGCCTTACTCGGCCGCGCGGCGGACAGGATAGCGGACGGGACCGCCGACAGCCCGGACGAGGCCGCGCTCACGCCCCAACCTCCCACGACCAGAAGGCGTCGCCCTCGGCCTCGAGGTTGCGGTTGAGCACCATCTTGTGGACCTCGTCGGCCCCGTCCACGAGGCGGGCCTGCCGGGCGTAGCGGTAGATCCATTCCAGGGGCGTGTCGGTGGAGTAGCCCCGCGCGCCGTTGATCTGGATCGCCGTGTCGGCGGCCGCGTGCAGGAGGTTGGCCACGTGCACCTTGGCCATCGACACCTCCTTGCGGGCGAAGCTGCCCCGGTCGAGGGCCCAGGCGGCCTTCATCACCAGGAGGCGCCCGATCTCGATCCGCATGGCGAGGTCACCCAGCATCAGCTGGATGCTCTCCCGGTCGGCCAGCCGGATCCCGAAGCCGTGCCGCTCGGCCGCGTAGGCCCGGGCGATCTCGACGCAGCGCTTCGACAGGCCCAGCCAGCGCATGCAGTGGGTCAGCCGCGCCGGGCCGAGGCGGATCTGGGTGAGCTTCAGGCCGTCGCCCTCGGTCATCAGGACGTTCTCGGCCGGGATCTCCAGGCCCTCGAACAGCAGCTCGCAATGGCCGCCGTGCTCCTCCGGGCCCATGATCGGGATGCGGCGCAGGATCCGCCAGCCGGGCTGGTCCCGGTGGAACAGGAAGGCGGTCAGGCCCTTCCGCGCGTCGTCGGAGGTGCGCGCCATCAGGATGAAGTGCGCGGCCTCCTCGGCACCGGTGATGTACCACTTGCGGCCGGTGACCACGTAGCGGTCGCCCCGCCGCTCGGCCCGGGTCTGGATCATGCCGGGATCGGAGCCGCCGCCGGGATGGGGCTCGGTCATGGCGAAGGCCGAGCGGACCCGGCCCTCGACGATCGGGGCGAGCCAGCGCTGTTGCTGCGCCGGGGTCGCCACCTTCTCCAGCACCATCATGTTGCCGTCGTCGGGCGCGGCGGAGTTGAACACGACCGGCCCGAAGATCGAGCGGTTCATGGCCTCGTAGCAGACCGCCATGCCGACCTTGTCGAGACCGGCGCCGCCGGTCTCGGGCCGCAGCTGGAGGCACCACAGGCCCTCTGCGCGGGCGAGGCCGCGCAGCCGGGCCAGTTCCGTGAGGTTGATGTTGCCGTGGCCGTCGTAGGCGGCCGGATCGGCCTCCAGCGGCAGGATGTGCGTGTCCACGAAGGCCGCGATCCGGTCGCGGTAATCCGCGACGCGCGGGGAGATGGTGAAATCCACGGGCCCACCTCCTGGGTCGGTGCCGACGATAAAAATCGAGCGAGCGCTCGCTTTTTATCGCCTGGATTCGCGTCTGGCAACGGGCTAGACCGCGGGAGCCGCTCCCGGCCGTCGCCGCGGCGGGCCCGCGCGAGGATGGAGCGACGATGGATCGATGAGACCCGCAGACGCTCCCCCGGCCCTCCCCGCGGCCGCCCTTCAGGCGAAGGAGGCCTACGCGATCGAGGCGATCTGCGCGCGGATCCTGGCGCGGCACCGGGACCGGATCAGCGTCCGCAAGGACCACGTCGCCGTCGCCAACCTCGCCCGGATCATCGAGGCGGTGCTGAAGCTGTCGAGCCGTCAGGGCTTCCACGAGACGAGCCTGCGCGACCTCGCCCAGGCCTCCGGCCTCAGCATGGGCGGGCTCTACTCGTACTTCGACAACAAGAACACGCTGCTGGTGATGATCCTCACCGAGGTGGCCGAGACGGCCGAGGCGGCCCTGCGGCAGGCCCCGGCGGGGATCGCGGCGGATCCGGCCGCGCATCTGCGCTGGCTGATCGAGACCCATATCCGCCTGACCGAGGCGATGCAGCCCTGGTTCGTCTTCGCCTTCATGGAGGCGAAGGGCTTCCCGGCCCCCGCCCGGACGATGGCGACCGAGAGCGAGGCCGCCACGGAGCGCATCTTCGCCGAGGTGCTCGCCCGCGGCGTGACGGCAGGCGTCTTCAGGATCGCGGATGTCGATCTCACCGCCGCGCTGATCAAGCCGCTCCTGCAGGATTGGTACGTGAAGCGGGCCAAGCACCGGAAGCGCGGCATCCCGATCCAGCGCTACATCGACGGCGTCATCGGTTTCGTCGAGGCGGCGATCGCGGCGCCCTGACCGCGCCCGCGGAGACGCCGCGAACAACCCCTGGTCGAGGCCGCCGCGCGCGATTATGCCGGATCCGGAGCATTCCGGAGCGCGAGGGGCATGGCCGGACCGATCAGGCGCCGCGCGGGTGGGCCCGAGGCCGCCGGGGCCGACGACCCGCTGAGCGGCCTCGCGCCGCTGCTGCGCGTGCGGCCGCACCTGGACGACGTCTGCCGCTTCGGCGGCGCCTGGGCCGCCCCGCACGCGCCGGAACCGGCGGGGCAGGCCTATTTCCACCTCGTCACCCGCGGCCGGGCGACGCTGCGGCGGCCCGGAGGCGAGACGCTGCAGGTCGCGGCCGGGGACATCCTGCTCCTGCCGCGCGGCGACGCCCACACGCTCCACGGGCCGGGGCCGCAGCCCGCCACGCGCCTGCCCGTCGCGGTCCGCCACGCGCACACGCTGCGGTTCAAGACCACCGTCGGGGCCGAGCCGGAGGTCGAGCTGATCTGCGGCCGCCTGGCCTTCGAGGCGGCGCCCCAGACTCTGATCGTCACCGCCCTGCCCGACCTCATGGTCCTGAGCGTCGGCGCGCAGCCGCTGGCCACCCGCTTCGCGCCGCTGCTGGCGGGCATCCGCGAGGAGCTGAACCACATCCGCGCGGGATCGGTCGCGGTCGCCGGGAATCTCGCGAGCGCGCTGTTCATGATGATGCTGCGCGCGCATCTCGAGGCCTCGGCCCCGGCCGAGGGCCTGCTGCGCCTCCTGGGGCAGCCGCTCACCGCCCGGGCGGTGCTCGCGATGGTGCGCGATCCCGTGCATGCCTGGACGCTGGACGAGCTCGCCTCCCTGGCCGCCGCCTCGCGGGCGAGCCTGGTGCGGGCCTTCCGCGGGGCCGCGGGCGTCGCCCCGCTGGAATTCCTCACCGACCTGCGGCTCGGGCTGGCCCATCACCGCCTGCGCACCGAGGCGGTCTCCCTCGACCACCTCGCCGTGGAGGTCGGCTACCAGTCCGCGGCCGCCCTCAGCCGGGCGTTCCTGCGCAAATACGGGGTCCGGCCCGGTCACGCCCGGCAGGCCGAGGCTCCCCCGCAGACCGGTTGATCCGCGCGGTCATCAGGCTGCGCCGCGCGGTCATCGAGGGCGCGGCCGGCCCCGATTACCTTCCTCGTCATCACGAAGGAGGTCGTCATGCACATGATCGATTGGAACACCTACCGCCAGCAGGTCACGGCCGGCGTCGGACACTTCGCCACGCTCAGCCCCGACACGGTGCGGGGCTACGGCACCCTCAGCACGGCCGGCCAGAAGACCGGCCAGCTCGGTGCCAAGACCCGCGAGCTGATCGCGGTGGCGGTGGCGATCGCCCTGCGCTGCGACGGCTGTATCGCGGTCCACACCGACGCCGCCCGCAAGCTCGGCGCCACCGAGGCCGAGCTGGCCGAAGCCCTCGGGGTCGCCACCAGCCTCAATGCCGGAGCAGCCATCGTCTACGCGACCCGCGCACTCGACGCCTTCGCGGCCTCGGCCGAGGCGTAGCCCCTTCCCCCGACCCGGTTGAGCAAAGGCATCGTGTCATGAATACGCAGATCCGTCGCGTCCTCGGCCTCGTCTCCGGGCCGGCCTCGAACCGCCTCGGCCTCCAGGCCATGCGGGTCGCCATCGCGGTCATCTTCCTCTGGATCGGCGCGCTGAAATTCGTGCCCTACGAGGCCGACAGCATCGCGCCCTTCGTCGCCAACAGCCCGGTGATGGCGTTCTTCTACGCCCATCCCGACCAGTACGCGCAGCACCTCACCCACGAGGGCGAGCTGAATCTCGCCGCCCGCGCCTGGCAGACGGCCAACCACACCTACGCGTTCTCGCGCGGCCTCGGCACGGTCGAGCTGCTGATCGGCCTGCTCGTCCTCGTCGGCCTCGTGTCGCGGCGGCTCGGCCTGGCCGGGGCGGTGCTGGCCTTCCTCACCCCGGTGGTGACCCTGTCGTTCCTCGTCACCACCCCCGAGGCCTGGGTGGGCGCGCTCGGCGATGCCGCGCACGGCTTCCCCTACCTGTCGGGCGCCGGACGCCTCGTCCTCAAGGACGTCATCCTCATGGCCGGCGCCTGGCTCGTCCTCGCCGACAGCGCCCGCGCCGTCCTCGAACAGACCGCCCGGGCGCCCCGCGCCTCCGCCCGCCTCGACCTCGCGGGAAGCCGCTAGGAGGCCAGGGCGCGGCCGGACGGCAGCGCCTCGATCGCGGCCCGCAGCCCGCCGATGTCGTCGAGGACGGCATCGGCGGATGTCGCGTCGTCCGGACGCCCGTAGCCGTAGCGGGCCAGGATGGCGGCGGTGCCGGCCGCGCGGGCCGCCGCGATGTCGTGGTGCATGTCGCCGACCATGACGGCGCGCCCCGGCTCGACCCGCAGGCGGCGCAGGGCCTCGTGGAGCGGCGCGGGATCGGGCTTGCGCTGGGGCAGCGTATCGCCGCCCACGACCGTGTCGATCAGCGGCGCCAGCCCCACCGAATCCAGGATCAGGCCGGTGGCGCGGGCCGGCTTGTTGGTGACGATCGCCAGGGCGAAGCCCGCCGCCCGGAGCGCGCGGACCGCCCCGGCGGCGCCGCGGAATAGGGCGGTGCCGGCGGCCGCGATCGGCTCGTACACGGCCAGGAAGTCCGGCAGCAGGTCCGGCGCCCGATCCGGGTCGCCGCCCGAGGCGAGCAGGCCGCGCCTCAGCAGCGCCGGAGCGCCGTCGCCCACCATCGCCCGCATTGCGGCGGCCGTGACCGGGGGCAGGCCATCCCGCGCCAGGGTCGCGTTGAGGGCCGTCCGGAGATCGGCCAGGCTGTCGACGAGGGTGCCGTCGAGATCGAGGAGAACGGCGTCGAAACGCGACCGGGCCGCAGGCAAGGATCTTCTCCGCGTCGATGACGGGCCGCCGCGGGACGCCGACGCTTCGGTCTCGGGCAGGCGCTTCCTAGCGGGCCGGGGGCTACTGGGCCAGGGTGCGCAGCTCGCCCCGTGCGAGGCCGAGGAGCGTCCGGGCCAGCAGCCAGAGGATCACCGCGGTGGCGAGGCCGAGCAGGGCCAGGGCGAGGCCGTCGGTGAGAAGGCCCGGCTGCGCCGTCGCCACCCGCAGGGCGGTGACCGCGGCCGCCGCCAGGGGGAAGCTCACCGCCCACCACGCGACGCGGAACGGGCAGGTGCGGCCGAGGCGGGCGAGCTTCGGCAGCAGCACGGCGAGCAGGAACAGGGTGAGCGCGTAGAGCGCCTCGGCGAACAGGTCGATCGTGCCGGTGGTCGCCACATAGGCCGAGAACCCAACCGCGAAGGGCGCGACGAGGATCAGCAGCGACGGCTGGAGCGCCGTCGGCATCGGCTCTTCGAACAGGAGCCGCGACAGAATCAGGGTGAAGAGCGGCACCGCGAAGAACAGGCCGACGGCGAGCCCGAACACCATCACGGCGGGCATCGGCGGCAGGCCGAGGCCCGGGAGAGCGAGCGGCACGTCGAGGAGGCCGACCACCGGCACGATCCAGGCGGGCGTCGCGTGGGCGGCGTGCTGGCGGGCGCTCAGCCAGCGGGTCACGATCAGCCACGCGAACACCGCCATGCCGAGGGCGCCGCAGACCCACAGACCCTGCGCCAGGGGGAGGCTCACCCGCGCCAGGGGAATCGGCAGGAGCAGCAGGCTGATGAGCGGCGTGCCGAACAGGTTGCCGACGATGGGGTGCCGGGACTCGCCGGCCACCGCCTGCGGGGCGAGGATCGCCTTCACGGCGTAGCCCGCCAGGAGCGCCACGAAGGTCGCGCAGGCCGCCATGCCGAGGAGGGAGCCGATCCAGGCCGGCGTGCCGTAACGGGCCCCGGCGAGGGTCCAGGCGACGCCGAGGCCGGTCAGCCCCATGACGGCGGCGAACAGGCCGATCGGCAGCGCCTCGAACTGGCGCCAGCCCCCCGGCGCCGGGGGTGCCTGCGGTGCCCGGTGGGCGGTCAGCGCGGCCTCGGTGGTCTGCGCGCTGTCCTCAGCCCGGACGACCTCCAGCATCACTGTCCTCCCCAACCCGGCGGCCGATCAGCCGAGACCATAGCGCGCGGCCGGCCTGCTGCGGGAGAGATTCGGGCCCAGATGCAGGCGGGCGGCCTCGAAGGCGTTCCAGTCGTCCATCGCGGGCAGGGACGGGATCGTGACCGGCTCGCCCGCGTCGAGCCCGGCGAGGGCCGCGGCCACGAGATCCCGCGCCTCCATGATCATCGCGGCGGGGATCCGGCCGATATCGGCGCCCGCCCGTTCGAACAGCTCCGTGCGGGTGATGCCCGGCAGCACCGCCTGCAGGCGCACGCCCCGGGGACCGAGTTCGGCGGCGAGTCCCTGGGTGAGCGCCAGCACGTAGGCCTTGCTGGCCGCATAGACCGCGTTGAAGCGCTCGGGGAGCAGGGCGACCACCGATGCCACGTTGACGATGGTGCCGCCGCCACGCGCGGCGAAGGCGGCGGCCGCCGCCAGCGTCAGGTGCTGCAAGGCCGTCACGTTGAGGGCGACCATGGGGTCGTAACCCTCCGCCGGCCCGGGGAGGACCGGCCCCATCGGGCCGAGGCCGGCGCAGTTCACCAGGAGGCGCAGCTCCGCATCCGCCGCGAGGCGCTCGGCCACCGCCGCGCGATCCGAAGGCCGGGTCAGGTCGGCGGGCAGGACCGCGACCGTCACGCCGGATTCGCCGACGAGGCGGTCGGCGAGCGCCGCCAGCCGGGCCGCGTCGCGGGCCACGAGGACGAGACCGTGCCCCCTGGCCGCCAGCTGGGCGGCGTATTCCGCGCCGATCCCCGAGGACGCGCCCGTCACCAGGGCCTTTCCGTGAGCCTGTGTCATCGTGGATGTCCCGTCGTCGGCCGTCGGACGCTCAGGCGGCGCCGAGCTTGGTGTTGGCCACCGGAAGCGCGCGGATCCGCTGGCCGGTCAGCGCCGCGATGGCGTTGAGGATTGCGGGCGGGACGCCCGGCAGGCCCGGCTCGCCGACGCCGCCCATCGGCGCGCCGCTCTCGACGATGCGCACGTGCACGGCCGGCATGTGCTCCCGCCGCAGGATCGGGTAGGTGTCGTAGTTCTGCGACTGGCGCACGCCGTCCCGGTAGACGATCTGCTCGAACAGGACCGAGGACAGGCCGAGCGCCGCCGCCGACTCGACCTGCGCCTTGACGATCGCCGGGTTGACGATGCTGCCCGGATCGAACGCGATCCAGAGGTTGTGGACCCGCGCCTCGCCACCCTCCACCGAGACCTCGGCGATCGTGGCCGTCTCCGACCCGAAGGGCGAGGCCATCGCGACGCCGCGGGCGCGCAGGCCGCCCTCGGCCCGGTAGGGCCCGCGCCGCCAGCCGCCCGACATCTCGGCCACCGCCGTCAGCAAAGCGCGGTGTCGGGCGCTGCCCTGGAGGAGCGCCATGCGCAGCGCGAAGGGATCCTGCCCGCCCGCCTGCGCGACCTCGTCGAGGAAGCTCTCGTAGAACGCGTCGTTCATCGAGTGGCCGACGGAGCGCCAGAAGGCGATGTTCACGGGATGCATGACCTTCGTGAAGGTCATGCGCCGGTTCGGGATCGCGTAGGGCTTCGCGACGATGCCCTCGACCGCCGAGGGGTCGACGGGCGTCTTCATCAGCATGCCGAAGTAGCGGCCGATCGGCCCCTCCCCGACCGTGCGCACCGCGATGGCGGTCGGCTGGCCCGCTTCGTCGAGGGCCGCCCGGAACCGGCTGAAGCTCAGGGGCCGGAGCGCGTCGCGGCTGAACTCCTCCTCCCGCGACCACAGGACCTTCACGGGACGGCCGGTCGCCTTGGCCAGCAGGATCGCCTGCGGGAACGGGTTGCCGGCGTCGTAGGTGAAGTGCCGCCCGAAGAAGCCGCCGAGCATCGGCGAGTGGATGCGGACCTTGGCCGGCTCCAGCCCGGCGACCTTGGCCGACACGGCCTGGAACACCTCCGGCATCTGGTTCGGCAGCCAGACGTCGAGGGTGCCGTCGTCGTTGAACCGCGCGATGGCGGAGGGCGGCTCGAGCTGCGCGTGGGCGAGGTAGGGGGCCTCGTACGCCGCCTCGACCACCTTGGCGGCCCTGGCGAAGGCGCCCGTCACGTCGCCCTCTTCCTCGGCGACGTGGCCGGGATCGGCCGAGCCTTTCAGCGCGCCGAGCATGCCCGCGGAGGAGAAATCGGCCGCGACCGTGTCGATGCCGCTGGGCTTGGCCGCCGACCAGCCCACCTGCAGCGCCTCGACGGCCTTGCGGGCGCGCCACCAGCTATCGGCGGTGACCGCCACGGCACCCGGCAGGCGGTGCACCGCGTGCACCCCCGGCATCGCCCTGACCTCGGCCTCGTTCTTCAGGGTTTCCGGCTCGGTCCCGAGCCGCGGCGCGTGCTGCACGGCGGCGTAGAGCATGCCGTCGACCTTCTGGTCGATCGCGTAGACCGCTCGGCCGGTCGCCTTGTCCCGCACGTCGATCCGCGGCACCGGCTGGCGAATGTAGCGGAAGGTCTTGGGGTCGCGCAGCGGAACGGCTTCGTTCGGCTTCAGCTTGAGCGCGTCGGCCGCCAGTTCGCCGTAGGCCAGGGACCGGTTCGTGGCCGCGTGCAGCACGACCCCGTCCCGGGTGGTGAGTTCGCCGTCCTGGACCTTGAGCCGGGACGCGGCGGCGCGGATCATCAGGTCGCGGGCGGTCGCGCCGAGGCGCCGCATGACGTCGTAGCTCGACCGGGTCGAGAAGCTGCCGCCGGTCATGCGGATGCCGTTCACGACGGCGTAGTCGGGACCGGGCGGCGCGCATTCCACCACGAAGCGGGACGGCGGCACGTCGAGTTCCTCGCCGACGATCTGGGCGAGGCCGGTGGCGATGCCCTGGCCGCCCTCGACGAAGGGGCTCAGCAGCTTGATGGTCCCGTCCGGATGGATCTCCAGGAAGGCGGCGACCCGGGTGCCGGGCTTGGGCGCGAGGGCGCCCGCGCCCTCCGCGGGGCCCTGCGCCTCCGCCCGGGCGGCGCGGACCGGCAGGATCGCGCTGAGCACCAGGGCGCCGCCGGCCGCCGCGAGGAGGCCGCGGCGGGAGGGTTCCGGGCGGTGCTGCGGCGCCTCGGTGGCGGGATCGACGAGGGCGATGCCGTGATGGGCGGGATCGAGGAGCTGGTCCATGGCGGCGTCCTCAGGCGGCGGCCTGCCGCACGGCGGCGGCGATGGCGTTGTAGGTCCCGCACCGGCACAGGTTGGTCATCGCCTCGGCGATCTCGGGATCGGAGGGCCGGGGCGTCTGCTTGAGGAGGGCCGTGGCGGCCATGACCTGGCCCGACTGGCAGTAGCCGCATTGCGGCACCTGCCCGGAGATCCAGGCCGCCACGACCTTCCGGCCGACGGGATCCTGCTCGATCGCCTCGATGGTGGTCACGGCCTGGCTGCCGACGCTCTCCAGCGGCACCTGGCAGGACCGCGTCGCCTGCCCGTCGAGGAGCACTGTGCAGGCGCCGCACTGGGCGATGCCGCAGCCGTACTTGGTGCCGGTCATGCCGAGCGTGTCGCGCAGGACGAAGAGCAGCGGCGTGTCGGGCTCGGCCTCGACCGCGTGCGGACGGCCGTTGATCGTCAGATTCACCATGGCCGCGTTCCTCCGAGGATCGGCTGAGCCCCCCGGCCATGCTTACGGTCGCCCCCCGGGGCGGCCTACGTCATAAAAGCCACGTTTCCGGCCATGGCCGCGCGCATTCAGGCAACCGCGAGGGGCCCGGCCACCCGGCGGATCGCCTGCGGCACCACCCCGTGGACCCGGAGGAACGCGCGGCGCATCCGCTCGCGGTTGGCGAAGCCGGCCTCCTGGGCGATCGCCTCGATGGGCAGGCGGCTCTCCTCCAGCATCAGCTTGGCGGCCTCGACGCGGAGCGTCTCGATGGCCTTGGCGGGCGAGAGTCCGGTCTCGGCCCGGAACAGCCGGGTGAACTGGCGCGGGCTGAGGCAGGCCACGGCGGCGAGGTCCTCGGTGGTGAGCGGCAGCCGCAGGTTCCGGCGCGCATGGGCGAGGACGCCCTGGATCCGGTCCGTGGGCGGATCCACCTCCAGCAGCGCCGAGTGCTGCGCCTGACCGCCGGCCCGGCGGCGCTCCATCACCAGCCCGCGGGCGACGCGGTTGGCGAGGTCGCGGCCGTGGTCGCGCTCCACCATGCCGACCGCGAGGTCGATCGCCGCCGCCATCCCCGCCGAGGTCCAGATGTTGTCGTCGGCGATGTAGATCTTGTCGATGTCGAGCCGCGCGGCGGGATAGCGCTCGCGGAACTGGGCGGCGAAGTTCCAGTGGGTCGTGGCGCGGCGCCCGTCGAGCAGCCCGGCATCGGCCAGGACGAAGGAGCCCAGGCACAGGCCGGCGATCCGGCGCGTCGCCCGGGCCGCCGCCCGGAGATAGCGGGCGAGGCCCGGCGTCGTCGCGGGAAGCTCGACCCCGGCCGCGACCAGGATCGTGTCGAAGGCGCCCGGCGCGCCGAGGGGCTCGGTGGCGATGTCGGGGCCGATCCCCGCGCGTACCCGGCCGCCCTGCTCGGCGAGCAGGCGGACATCGTAGATTGCCGCCCCCGCGTATCGGTTGGCCAGCACGAACGGCGAGGTCACCGCCAGGGCCATGAAATCGAAATCGGGACAGACCACGAGGCCGATCCTCCGCGCCACAGTCATGGACGAGACCGCTCCGTTTCGCAGGCGGCCAACATCAGGCCACGGCCGCGCCGGGACAAGAGTCACGGCCGGAAAGGAGGCATCCGCGTCCGGATGCGGAGGCTGTCCCGCGGCCCTAGCGCGGCCCGGTGCCGGCCGGCTTCCGCTCGGAGCAGGTGACGGGCTTGGCCGACCCGGCGGTCCAGGTGACCGACTGCCCCTTGCCCCGCAGCTCGTGCGTGGCGTCGGCGTAGCGGAACCCCGATCCGCTCAGCTGCACCGGCAGGGTGACCGCGACGGCATTGCCCGGCCGGACGACCGCCTGCTCCGGCCCCGCGGCGTTCAGGAACGTGACGGCCAGCATCTGTCCGTCCGGACAGGCGAAGGTCACGTCGATCGTCTCGGCTTGCCCGGGTCCGGCGGCCACGAACACGCCGCCGAGGATCGCCAGCCACGCGGCGCGGATACGGGTTGTCATCGACCTCTCCCCAGCCTCTTCCCAGCCTCTCCCGCAGCCCTGTCGCGGCCGCGGCGGCGATCATCGCCGGGATGCGGCGGTCGGGCAATCGGGCAGACGATCCGGGCGACCGGCGCGGGCCCGTGGACCGGCATCCGGTCACCCCGGTTCGGCCGAGTATTGGATATCGCAGCTGAAGTCTTCGAAGGATAAAAATCCTTGAAAAAGGGCAATCCGGCTCGCCATTGGGCCACATCGGAGAAAAGCGATTGAGAATCCGGCCGGTCGGCGGATGGAGCGTCTGCGAATTGCCGTGGCGGGGCGGGCGGGGACGACCATCCTCCCTGCCCACCCCTTAAATCTCTCCTTAATGAAAGGAAAATAGTAATACGGAAATCGCGCAGCCGCAGCCTCAATGAAACGCCCGAAACATCCGCTCTCGATACTGATCGCGACGCTGACCACATCCGCCCGTGGTCTGACCGCCGTGCGTCAGCTCACGGAGCTGCAGAAACAGGTCCCGACCCTCTACGGGCTGCTCTCGGTCAATGCCGGTGCGCTCGCCGTGACGCATTACGGGCTGGCGCCGGCTGTCCTGACGCTCGGCATTCCGGGGGCCGTGATCGCGCTGTGCCTGGTGCGCGCGGTGCACTGGTTGCGCCTGCGGCCCGAGACGTTGAGCGAGGCGCAGGCCGCCCGTCATCTGCGGCGGACCACGGTGCTCACGGTGTTCTTCTCGGTCGCCTTCGTGATCTGGGCGATGGTCCTGAACAGGTTCGGCGGCCCCTACGAGCAGGGGCACGTGGCGATCTTCGTGGCCGTCACGGTGATCGCCTGCATCTTCTGCCTGACCCACCTGCCGGTCGCGGCCTTCCTGGTGACCGGGATCGTCATGGGCGTATTCCTGTTCTGCTGCGTGACGAGCGGGAACAACGTCTTCCTCGCCATCGCCGTCAACACGGCCTTCGTGACGGCGGTGATGGTCCGCATCCTCAACAGCAATTACCGGGCCTTCGTCGACCTCGTCGCGTCCCAGGCCATGGCGAGCGAACTCTCCGAGGAGAATGCGCGCCTCGCCCAGACCGACAGCCTGACCGGCCTGCCCAACCGGCGCTACTTCTTCCAGCAGCTCGACGCGGCGATCCGGTCGCCTTCCGATGCGGACCCGCCCTTCGCCCTGGCCATCTTCGACCTCGACCGCTTCAAGCCGATCAACGACACCTACGGGCACAATGTCGGCGACCGCGTCCTGGCGGAGGCCGGCCGGCGCCTCGCGGGCTTCGCGAGCGCCGAGGTGGTGGTGACGCGGCTGGGCGGCGACGAGTTCGGCGTGCTCCTGCGCGCGCCGGATTCGGCCGCGGCGGCGCTCACCGTCTGCGACGGCATCTGCACGGCGCTCCAGCAGCCGATCTGGATCGGCGACATCCAGGTCGTCACGGGCTGCTCGGGCGGGCTCGCCCTGCCCTGCCGGATCACGCACGACGCCGACGCCCTGTTCGACCGCGCCGACTACGCGCTCTACCATTCGAAGGAGCAGCGGCGCGGCGCGACGACCCTGTTCTCGCAGGAGCACAAGGACGCGATCCGCGCCGAGCAGGCGGTGGAGACCGCCCTGCGGACGGCCGATCTCGCCGCCGAGATGGGGCTGCATTATCAGCCGATCCTCGACACGGCGACGGGCCGGATCGCCCTCGTGGAGGGTCTGGCGCGCTGGACGAACCCGTCGCTGGGCTCCGTCCCCCCGGACCGGTTCATCGCGGCCGCCGAGCGCTGCGGCATGATCCACACGGTGACGCTCCTGCTCCTGCGCAAGGCGCTCGCGGATTGTGCGCAGCTGCCGCCCGGGACCGGCCTGTCCTTCAACCTCTCCGCCCACGACCTCGCCTCGCCGGAGACCGTCCTGGCGATCCTGGCTTCGGTGCAGGGCAGCGGCCTCGACCCGCGCCGCCTGACGCTCGAACTCACCGAGACCGCGCTGATGCGCGACTTCGATCACGCCAAGGCGGCCATCACCACGCTGCGCAGCCTCGGCATCAAGATCGCGCTCGACGATTTCGGCACGGGCTATTCGAGCCTGGGCTACGTCCACCGTCTGCCGCTGGACAAGATCAAGATCGACCGCAGCTTCATTGCCGACATCGAGACGGATCGGGGCCACAGCCTGGTCTCCACGATCTTGGATCTGTGCCGCAACCTCGGTCTCGACGGGATCGTCGAGGGGATCGAGACGCAGGCTCAGCTGGACGTGGTGCGGCGGCACGGCAGCCGCTACGTCCAGGGCTATCACATCGGCCGGCCGATGCCCCTCGCCGACCTGCTTCGGCGGCTGGACCGCGACGCCGTCGCGGTGCGCCGCAGGGCCTGACGAGCGCCTGAGGCGCACCGCGCTCAGACCCGCCGGATGTTCCAGAGGATCGGGAAGCCCGGGAGGCGGCCCGTGAGGTTGCGCCGGTAGGAGGTCATCGACCGGTAGGAGCCGACCGGCACGAACACGACCTCGTCGAGGGCGATCCGCTGCATGTCGGCGCAGATCGCCTTGCGCGTTTCCGCGTCGGAGGCCGCGAACCATGCGGCGCGCAGCGCCTCCAGCCGCGGCACCGACGGCCAGCCGAACCACGCATTCGGCCCGTTGGCCCGGAGCGGCTGGAGGGCGGCGGGATCGGCGTTGTCGAAGGACGAGAAGGTGGTGAGCAGCACCGACCAGCCGCCTTTCTCGACGGGCTCGCGGGAGACGCGCCGCTGGATCACCGTGCCCCAATCACTCAGGGCGACGTCGACGTTGAAGCCGATGCGGGGGAGCAGGTCGGCCGCGACCTGGGTCAGCGCCGCCGGCGCCAGCAG
Source organism: Methylobacterium sp. P1-11 (assembly GCF_008329595.1). Classification (NCBI taxonomy): domain Bacteria; kingdom Pseudomonadati; phylum Pseudomonadota; class Alphaproteobacteria; order Hyphomicrobiales; family Methylobacteriaceae; genus Methylobacterium; species Methylobacterium sp. P1-11. The sequence goes on along the minus strand of NZ_NPKS01000062.1, from coordinate 2,129 downwards.
GTCCGTGGGTCCGATCAGCCGGATCTTCGCCCCGTCGTAGCCCGAGGCCTTGAGCGCCGCCCGGGCCGCCTCCAGGCTGCGCGGGCCGGTGAGCACGTCCATGCCGGCCTCGGTCGCCATCGGCGTGCCCGGCGTGAAGATCCCGCAGCGGTCGTCGTAGGCGGCCGGATCGTCGCCGGCGATCGCCGCCATGAAGTCGCTCTGGATGATCGCCGGCAGCACCGCCCGGCGCACCGCGACGTCGTCGAAGGGCGGCTGCAGGTGGTTCATCCGCAAAATCGCCGGGTTGGTGAGCCGGTCGAGGCCCTCGACCACGATGTCCCGGTTGCGGGCGAGCAGCTGCTGGAGTTCGGGTGGCGGCTGCTCGTACCAGTCGATCTCGCCGTTCTGCAGCGCCGCCGCCGCGGTGGCGCCGTCGGCGATGATCCGCCACTCGATCCGGTCGAAATGCGCGACCTTGCCGCCGGCGGTCAGGCTCGGGGCGCCCGGCGCCGGCACGTAGCCGGGATGGCGCTCGTAGACCATCAGGCTGCCCGAGTTGAACTCGTCGGCCTTCCAGCGGAACGGCCCGGAGCCGGTGGCGTCGGTGATCTGCTTGAACGGGTCGGTCCGGGCGATCCGCTCGGGCATGATGAAGGCCGGCTGGCTGACGCTCGCCAGCGCCTGCGGCAGGAGCGGGAACGGCGCCCTCAGGCGGAACACGATGTCGGTGTCGCCGTCATGGCCGAGTTCGTCGGTGGCGGCCATCAGGCTCTGGCCGAAGCCGTTGCGCGCCGCCCAGCGCCGGATGCTGGCGACGCAGTCCCGCGCCAGCACGGGCGTGCCGTCGTGGAAGCGCAGGCCCGCGCGCAGGGGGATCGTCACCCGGCGCCCGTCCTGCTCGACCCTGAGGCCGGCCGCCATCTGCGGCTGCGGCCGCAGCTCGGCGTCGAGGCCGAACAGCGTGTCGTAGACCACGTAGGCGTGGTTGCGGGTCACGATCGCCGTCGTCCAGATCGGATCGATGGAGGTGACGTTCGCCTGGGGGACCATGCGCAGGACCCGGGCGCCCTGCGCCCGCCCCACGGAGGGGGCCGCCAGGGCCGCGGCCCCCGCGGCGAGGAAGGTGCGTCGCCTCATCGTCACTCCCCGAACGGTGGACCTCCGCGTCGCAAGCGCCGGACCAGGGGGCGCCCCGCCTCAGCTCAGCGCGACGGCGAAGCCCCGCTGCACGGCGGGGCGCTCCATCATCCGGTCGTACCAGCGCCGGACCTGCGGGTAATCGGCGAGGTCGACCTGATGGCGCTCGTGGCGCCACGCCCAGCCGAGGATCGCGAAATCCGCCACCGAGAGCGGACCCGCCACGTACGCGACCTGGGCGAGGCGCCGGTCCAGCACGCCGTAGAGCCGGTGCGTCTCCTTGCTGTAGCGGGCGAGCCCGTAGGCGCGGTCGGCCTCGGCGACGGTCAGGAAGTGGTGGACCTGGCCGGGCATGGGCCCGAAGCCGCCCATCTGCCACATCAGCCATTCCAGGGCGGCGACGCGCTGCCGCCGATCCTCGGGCAGGAAGCGGCCGGTCTTCTCGGCGAGGTAGAGGAGGATCGCCCCGGACTCGAACACCGAGATCGGGGACCCGTCCGGCCCGTCCGGGTCGACGAGGGCGGGGATGCGGTTGTTCGGGCTGATCGCCAGGAAGTCGGGCGCGTGCTGCGCCCCCTGGGTGATGTCGACCGGGATGACCCGGTAGGGCAGCGCCATCTCCTCCAGCGCCACGCTGATCTTCCGGCCGTTGGGGGTGTTCCAGGCGTAGAGGTCGATCATCGCGGGCGCCTCCGCTGTGCGGAGGGAAGCTAGGGCCGGCGGTGGGGTCCGGCAATTCGGACGGCCCGGCCGACGCCGCCCCCCGTCATCCCCGGGCCGCGCGGCGAAGCCCGGGCTCGCCGTCCGGCGACCCGGCATGACGGCCGGGGATCACCGGCGCTCAGGCGGCGACCGGGGCCGGCTCGGGCTCCGGCAGGCCCAGATGCCGGTAGGCGTGTTGTGTGAGCACACGGCCGCGGGGGGTGCGCTGCACGAAGCCGCGCTGGATCAGGTAGGGCTCGATGATGTCCTCGATCGCGTCCCGCGGCTCCGACAGAGCCGCCCCGATC
>NZ_NPKS01000061.1:0-19967 GCF_008329595.1 Methylobacterium sp. P1-11 | reverse complement strand
CTGATCTACGTGTCGAACGCGCCGTTCACCGAAGTCCAGAAGGTGCTCACCGCCTTCAACGGCGTCACCGGACCGCTCGCCTCCGCGGCCACCGCTTACGCCTACGCCAAGTAGGCGTACTGGGTCGCTGAGACGACGGCCGCGGAAAAAAATCGCGTTTCGCCGCGTCCTCGCGTATGGGCACTGAGTGCGGGGCGGGATCGAGGCTACGGAGCCGCATCCGCCGTCGCGCCGACGAGTCGCGCAAGGATGCCCAGAAGAGCCCGATGAAGATCGGACGTTTCGTCCCCGCCCACGGGCCGCATCGGCCCGCGCTGATCGCCCTCAGCCTGTGTCTCGCGCTCCTGCCAGCCACCCAAGCGGCGGCCGACGTGGTGGTCGGCGTGGCGGTCCCGCGGTCGGGCCCCTACGTGGCGGTCGGCGAGCAGGTCCTGCGCGGCGTCGAGGCCGCCGCCCGGGACGCCAACGCCATGGGCGGTCTCGACGGCCAGCCCGTGACCCTCGATGTGCAGGACGATGCCTGCGATTCCAACACTGCGACGGCAGTGGCCAACCACTTTGTCCGCTCCAATGTCCGCCTCGTCGTCGGCCATGTCTGCTCCAACGCCTCGATCGCCGCCTCCGACATCTACGCTCAGAACGGTGTGGTGATGATCACAGCGGCCTCGGTGGCGGCGCGGCTCACCGATCGCGGGCTGCCGAACATCTTCCGGGTCTGCGGCCGCGATGACGATCAGGCTCGCCTGTCCGCCGCCGTGCTCGCCGAGCGGTTTCGTGACCGGAAGATCGCGCTGATCCAGGACCAGTCTCCGGCGGCCCGCAGCCTCGCTGCCGCCACCAAGGACAACCTCAACCGCATCGGCGTGAACGAGGCGCTGTTCCTGTCGTTCTCGCCCAGTGACGCCGACGACACCGCCCTCGTCGACCGCCTCAAGGGCGCGGGGATCGAGGTGGTCTATTACGGTGGCGACGCCGCCGAGATGGGCCGCCTCGTCAAGATCGCGGCGGACCGGGGCTACCGGCCGCAATGGTTCGGTACCTCGGCCATCGCCACGCCGGATTTCGCCAAGATCGCCGGCTCGGCGAGCAACGGCGTCCTCATGACCTTCTATCTCGATCCGAGCCGGCAACCCGCAGCCGCGGCGGTCGTGAAGACCTTCAAGGCCGAGGGTGTCGATCCCACCGGCTCGACGATCTACGGGTATGCGGCCATGCAGGCCCTGGTAGCGGCCGGCAACTTCGCCCATTCCGCCGAGCCGAGGCCCATCGCGCAGGCGCTCCATACGGAACGGTTCGACCTCGTGCTCGGCACGGTCGGTTTCGACGCGAAGGGCGACGTCACCGCCCAGGGCTACGTGCTCTACGTGTGGAAGGACGGGAGCTTCACGCCAGCCGGGAAGTGAGCGGCGATGGCGCTCACAGCGCCTGCGCGGCGTCGACCTCCGCGCCGCGACCCAGTCCGCGCAGCAGCTCGGCGAGATGGGGGCGGACCTGCAACTGCAGGGCGTGCAGCCGCCGCACGGCCGCGCTGAGCTGCCCCTCCCGCTTCAGCATCGCGTCGGCGAAGCCGACCATGCGCGCATTCGGCCAGGCCGGCTCGCGCAGGGCGTGGAGACGCTCGACCAGAGCGGCGGCGGGCGTACCGGGCTCGGCCTGCGCGAACAGGGTCAGCAGCGCCGCGGTGGAGCGCGACAGGCCATAATGGCAATGGACCAGGAGATGGCCCGCACCATCGATCTGCCGCCCGAAATCGAGGATCGCCGCAATGTGCTCGGGCTCGGGCGGAACCAGGCCCGCGCCGGGACCGAGGCAATCGTGAAAGTGGAGCGTCGTGCGGGTGTGGGCGCCGTAGCCGGCGAAGGCCTCCGGCTCCGGCGTGCCGGGATCGAGCAGCGACAGGACGTGGCTGATGTCGCAAGTCCCGTGGCCGGCCAGCTCTTCCAGGCCGCAGACGGTGTGCAGGGTGACGGCGGGCTCGGTTCGCATCCCCGGCGCCTAGCACGGGCGCAGGCCGGTTTCGAGGCGCGACGGAACTGCTCCGGCGTCCGCGGCTTTCGAGAACCGGCACGGACGTGCTACCTGCGACCCCCGATCCGGCCCAGGCCGGATCGGACCTGCTCGGATGAGATGCCGTTGGACGAACCTCACCTCGCGCGATCCCCCTCGGTCGGGACGCGGCGCCGAAGCGTGCTGACCGCCGGCCTCGGCGCGGCCGCGGCGCTCACCGGGCCCCTCGCCGCCCCGGCCCGGGCCGAGGGCGCCCCGGAGCTGCGCTGGCGCCTGTCCTCCGCCTACGCCAAGAACCTCGACATCCTGTACGGCGCCCCCGAGGCGCTCAGCCGGATCGTCGCGGAAGCCACGGACGGGCGCTTCCAGATCCAGGTGCAGGGCCCCGGCGAGCCGGTCCCGGCCGAGGGATTGCTCGATGCCGTAGCCGCCGGCACCGTCGAGATGGGCCATGGGCCGGCGACCCTGGGCATGGCCAAGGATCCGACCTTCGCGCTGGCCACCGCGGTGCCCTTCGGCCTCAATGCCCGGGGCGCCGCCGCATGGTGGCAGGCGGGGGGCGCCGCCGAGCTGTTCGCCGAGGTCTTCGCCAAGGCCGGCCTGGTCTGCCTGCCGGGCGGCAACACCGGCGCGCAGATGGGCGGCTGGTTCCGCCGCGAGATCAAGAGCCTCGCCGATTTGCAGGGGCTGAAGTTCCGGATCGGCGGCATGGGCGGCCAGGTCCTCGCCAAGTTCGGCGTCCAGCCGCAGGCGGTGCCGGGACCCGAGATCTACGCGGCCCTGGAGAGCAAGAAGCTCGACGCCGCCGAGTGGATCGGCCCCTACGACGACGAGCGGCTCGGCCTGCAGAAAGTCGCGCCGGTCTACCACTATCCCGGCTTCTGGGAGGGTGGCGCGCTGCTGCATTTCTGGTTCAACGCTGAGAAGTGGAAGGCGCTTCCGAAATCCTACCAGGCGATCCTCCGGGCCGCCGCCGCCGAAGTCGGCGCCGACGTTCAGGCCAAATACGATGCCCGCAACCCGCAGGCCCTGCGCCGGCTGGTGGCCGGGGGAGCCCAGCTGCGGCCCTTCCCTCAGGACGTCATGGAGGCCGCCCTCAAGAACGCCAACGACGTCTACGCCGAGATCGCCGCCAAGAACGCCGATTTCCGCCGTGTCTACGAGGCGATGCGCACCTTCCGCAACGAGGAATACCTCTGGTTCCAGGTGGCGGAATACACCTACGACAACTTCATGATCCGCGCCCGGGCACGGGGCTGAGGCGCACGCCGCCGAGGGGATTCGGGTCCTGTGTCGGCGCGCGTCAAAAATGGGGACGCCGAGCTGCTCCCGATTGCAACGCGCTCGGTAACGGCCCTAGCGTCCGGCACGGGATCGGCGAGGGGAGAGCTGCATGGTCGGGACGCTGCGGGTCGGATTGGTGCTGCTCGGGGCGGCCTTGCCCTTTCAGGCCTTCGCGCAATCGGCCGCCAACCTGACAGCCCTGCGCGGGCTGGCCCCGGTGGCCCGGCTTCAGACCTCACCCGAGGGCAAGGCGGCGCTCGAAGCCAACCTGCGGGTCACTGGCGACATCCAGACCGGCGATCTCAAGCAGCCGACGCTCCTGCCATTCGCCGAGCAGCAGCAACTCGCCCTGCGGGATTGCTTCATCACCGACGGCAACGCCGCCAACCTCGCCGACGGCCTCGGCACCACGCTCGCCCAGGCCTACCACGCCAAGGCGGCCTACAGCGACTACAAGTCCTTCACGAGCATCGCGCCGTCGGTCGCCAACCTGATCGGCTACACCAACAACGTGACCAAGTCGGATTCCAACTCCGGCAAGTACTTCTTCGCCAACGCCACCACCAACGGCAAGCATCCGGTCTCGGCTGAGGGCGACGCGGTCCTGTCGAACGGCGCCGTGACAGACGTGTTCGGCAAGGCCTATGATCGGCCGGCTGGCAGTCCCGGCGCCGACCGCTACGGAAATTCGCGTCCGTTCCAGACCCTGCCGCGCCTGCGGGCCTATCGCGGCAAGGACTATTTCGGCGATCCGTCCCACAGCCTCGACTGGCTGCGCGGTCCCTCGCAGGATCTCGTGAACAGCCCGTCCTACCCGAGCGGGCACACCACCTACGGTTACACCGAGTCGATGATGCTCGCGCTCCTCGTCCCCGAGCGCTACCAGCAGATGATCGCCCGCGCCGCCGAGTACGGCAACGACCGGATCATCGTCGGGGCGCACTACGCCATGGACGTCCTCGGCGGCCGGGCGACCTCGTTGCACGCCCTCGCGCATCTGCTCGCCAACGATCCGGCCTATGTCGGCCAGATCCGGAAGAACCCGGCCGTGCTCGACAAGGCCACGGCCGATGCGGACAAGACGGTGGGCGTGACCGATTACCGTGCGCTTCTGACTGAGGCGCGCGCCGCGATGACCGAGGCGCTGAAGGCCGGCTGCGGCGACACGGTCGCGGCCTGCGCGGCGAACGATACGGGCCGCTTCAAGGACCCGGCCGCCAACGCGGCCTTCTACGCGGCGACCCAGACCTATGACCTGCCCACGGTGCATCCGGGGACCGCCGGCCGGCGCGAGGATGTGGGCAAGGTCGCGCCGGAGGCCGGTCACCTGCTCACTGCGGCCTTCCCGGCGCTGACGCTGGACGAGGCCAACGCGATCCTCACCGACACGCAGGGACCGGGCGGCGGCTTCCTCGACGACGGCTCGGAGTTCGGTGTCTATTCCCGCCTCAACCTCTACGCGGCGGCCGGCAAGGCGTCTGCGCTGGCGGCGAGCCGGACGGGTGCCGGCGCAACGCGCTGAGGCGAGGCGCCGGGAACGCCCCGAGGCGCCGCTATCTCGGCGTTCTGGGCGCGGATCCTGAAGCCGCCATGTGACGAGCGAGGAATTCCCGCGTCAAACCGGCGACCGCGTCAGTCGCCTCGTCCAGGGCGAAGTGGCCCGCCTCCAGAATGTGGAGTTCCGCCTCGGGAATGTCGCGTCGATAGCCCTCTGCGCCCGGCACCAGGAAGGACGGATCGTAGCGGCCCCACAGGACGAGTGTCGGCCGCGGATGATTCCGCATCCAAGCCTGCCATGCGGGATAGGATGCGACGTTGGTGCGGTAATCGTAGAGCAGCGCCGCCTGGATTTCCCGCGCTCCCGGTCGCGCGAGGATGGCGTACTCGTCGGTCCAAGTATCCGGATTGTACCGCTCGGGGTTGGGGCTCGTGCCGAGATGGCGCTGCCGGGCGCCTTCAAAGGACGTGAAGGCGTCGACCTGTTCGGGGTGGCCCTCGGGATCGGCCCAGTACCGGGCGATGCCCTCCCATTTGCGGCCGAGCCCCTCAACGTAGGCATTGGCATTCTGGATGATCAGGGCACTGACGCGCTCCGGATGGGCCATCGCCATGCGAAAGCCGACCGGACCGCCGTAATCCTGCAGGAAGAGCGTGTACCGGTCGATTCCGAGATGCGTCACCAAGCCCTCCATGGTCCTGGCGAGAGTGTCGAAGGTGTAGGTGTACTGCGCGGGCGAGGGCGCATCGCTTTGCCCGAAGCCGGGATAGTCGGGCGCGATCAAGTGATAGCGGTCGGCCAGCAGCGGCAGCAGCGGGTCCCACTGCCGTGACGATGACGGATAGCCGTGAAGCAGCAGGATCGTGGGCGCATCGCGCGGGCCGGCCTCCCGGTAGAAGATGCCGACACCGTCGATCGTGACGCGATGGTAGGTCGTCGTGGCCGAGACCGAGGGGAGCGGCTGAGCCGCCCCCGGCGACAGCGCCAGAGCGGCTGCGATGAGGGTCTTCGTCGGCATCGAACCTCTTCTCCGCGCGAGGTAGAGCATCCTGATCGAACGGTCGGCGGTAACTTCCGCCCGTACGAGCCGGGAAACGGCGCCGCCCTTGAACGGCCGGCGCCAATCTCCACTCAAGCTCTGTTGAGCGTGCCTCAGGGCACACGCTTGCGCAGCACGAACTCTCCGATCGCCAGAAATTTCTGCGCCCGCTTGCCGGTGTCAACCTCGGTGGTGAACACGTTGCCCTTCGAGTCGACCGCGAGATTGTGGACCCAGTGGAACTGGCCCGCCATGCGCCCGTTCCGGCCGAAGGCGCCGACCACGTCGCCCGTCGCGCGCGAGAGCGTGCGCACCTCGTTGTTGGCCCCGTCCGCGTTGAGCAGGTAGGTCTCGTCGGCGTCCGGCCAGAGGGCCAGCTCCCAGACCGAGCCGTTGGCCCGGGTGTTCTTCTCGATGAAGAACTCCTTCACGAAGGTCCCGTCCTTCCTGAACACCTGGATGCGGTCGTTGGTGCGGTCACAGACATAGACCAGCCCGTCCTGCGCGATCCGCACGCAATGAACCGGGTTGGCGAATTGCTGCGACGGAGCCGCGGCCGGATCGTAGGGGCCGAGCTTGTCGTCGGTCGGCGGCTTGCCGTAGGCGCCCCACATTCGCTTGAACGCCCCCGTGTCCCGGTCGAACACGATGATGCGGTGGTTGTAGTAGCCGTCCGCGACGTAGACCTCGTTGGCCGCCATGTCGAAATCGACGTTGGCGGGCTTGCCCAGGCGTCCAGTGTCCCGGCTGTCGGTCTGCGGGCCGGACTTGCCGATCTGCAGGACGAACTTGCCCTCGGGGGTGAACTTCAGGAGCTGGCCGTCCTGATCGCCGTTGCCGGCGATCCAGACGAAGCCCTCGCCGTCGATCTGGATGCCGTGCTCGTTGGCGGGCCAGTCGTAGCCGGTCCCCGCCCCGCCCCAGCTCCGCAGCAGCGTGCCGTCCTGGGCGAATTCCAGGACCGGTGGGGCCGGCTTGCAGCACTTCGTGCGCGGCGGATCGAGACTCGCCGCCTTCTCGTCGTCCGTGAGCGTCCGCGGCCGCTGCACCACCCAGACGTGATCCTGGGCATCCACGGCGACGCCGGCCGCCTGTCCCATGATCCAGTCGTTCGGCAGCGGCTTCGGCCAGGACGGGTCGACCTGGAAACGCGGCGGCTCCGCGGCCGCGGAGCCCGCGACGGCGAGCAGGCAGGCGAGTGCCGGCAGGGCGGTGAAGATCCTCATGGCGTGTCCTCCGGCGCCTGTTCCGGCGCTCGCCGCTAGCATGGCGTCCAGGTCCGGCAGGATCCAGCCGGATGGGCGCGCTTCGGTGACAGCGGCTGCCCGGCGACCATTCCGGACAGAAAAAAGGCCACTCCCGAAGGAGCGGCCCGAAGTCTAGGGAGGAAACGCCCAAGAAGGGCAGCGGGATCGCGACGCCATCGCCATCCCGCGATGCACAATCTGCGCGCTTGCCCGGAAAATACAAGGGCATCAGGACAGCAAGGCTGCCCTTTCGTGCGTCCGCGCACAGATCGCCGGGCTTCTGTGTTGAAAATGTCGCAGGCCGGACTTGCGGCACCGAAACCTGCATTGCAGCCGCAGTAGCCGATAGATCGCCGCGCAAGCCACTGATGAATCGCGATTTCGCCGGATCGAGCCGAGGCGTGCCCCGAAGGTTCGACTGCGGCTTTTCATCCCCGTCATCCGGACGGACGAATTTCCTGCCCGCTCTACCTTTCCCAGCCAAGGTTCCGGCGCGACGCGCGAAGAAAGGGGCGGATAAGCATGGCGATCCACGGTGAGCGGATCCGGATCCTCAACGATGTCGAGCCCCGTGGTGACGGCGCCTACGTCCTGTATCTCCTCCAGCAGGCCAACAGGGCGACGTTCAACCCGGCCCTTGAACTCGCCGTCGAGGAGGCGAACCGCCTCGACCTGCCGGTCATCGCCTGCTTCGGCCTGCTCGACGGCGAGAGCGGTTTTCCCGAGGCCAACGCCCGGCACTACGCCTTCCTGTTGCAGGGTCTCGCGGATGCGAAGGCTGGCCTGGAGAAGCGCGGGATCGGCTTCGTCATGCGCAAATGCTCGCCCGCGCGGATTGCCATCGACCTCGCCGAAGATGCGGCGCTCCTCGTGCTCGACCGCGGCTATCTCGCCATCCAGAAGGGCTGGTACCGGGACATCGCCGCGGGGGTGAAGGCGCGGATCGTCCAGGTCGAGGGCGACGTCGTTGTGCCGGTCGAGACGGCCTCGGGGAAGCACGAATACGCGGCCCGGACGCTGCGGCCGAAGCTGAACCGGCTGTGGGATCCGTTCGTCGCGGAACTGGAGCCGCGCACCGTGAAGCATAGGGCCGATCGCCTGACGCTGAAGAGCGCGATCGACGTCTCCGATCCGGAGGCGGTGCTCGCCGGCATGAGCCTCGACCGGGTGGTCGGGCCGGTGCGGCGCTTCACCGGTGGCGAGACACAGGCGCGCAAGCGCCTGAAGGCGTTCCTGAAGGACGGGTTCTCGGGCTACGGCGCAGGGCGCAACATGCCGGAGGCGGCCGCCGCCTCGCATATGAGCCCGTACCTGCATTTCGGGCAGATCTCGCCGGTGGAGATCGCCCTGGCGGTGCGGGGGGCCACGATCGGCGATGCCGACGACCGCGGCGCCTATCTGGAGGAGCTGATCGTCCGGCGCGAACTCGCCATGAACCACGTCTTCTACACGGAGGGCTATGACGATTACGAGCGGGCCGTGCCCGACTGGGCGCGCAAGACCCTGGCCGAGCATGCCGAGGACGAGCGTCCGCATGCCTATTCGGAGGACCAGCTCGCCGCCGGCGAGACCCACGATCGCTACTGGAACGCCGCGATGCGCGAGATGCGGGAGACCGGCTACATGCACAACCAGCTGCGGATGTACTGGGGCAAGAAGATCCTCGAATGGTCTCCGTCGCCCCAGGAGGGCTTCGCCCGGACGCTCCGCCTGAACAACCGCTACTTCCTCGACGGGCGCGACCCGAACTCCTTCACCAACGTCGCCTGGGTCTACGGCCTGCACGACCGCCCCTGGCAGACGCGCAAGATCTTCGGCACGGTCCGCTATCAGAGCGAGAACTCGCTCAAGAAGTTCGATGCCAAGGCCTATGTGCGGGCGGTGGAGGAGCTCTGCGCCGCCGAGGCATAAGGCGGGACGGGTCCGTCTGTCCGCGGCCGCACCGGCGCGTCGATATCCGCGCAATCGTTGCACGATGAACGGACCGGACGGCAGGGTATTGCGGCGCTTGCGCCCGCCGCGGCGCGGTCGTTTCGCGCGCACAGGTTCGTGAAGAAACGCTTCCCGGGCCTGGGATGTTTCGACAGCACTTCCGGATCATGGTCAATCGCCGGATATCATCCGGCGACAACTCGGTAGGACCGGGGCCGGATCATCGCTTTGCTCGCGACTGAAAGGAGGACGTTGAGGCGGACGAAGCTGGCAGGCGCAGCACTCCTCGCACTCGGAACCTTGACCGCCGCGGTCGGTACGGCGGAGGCCGCCCAGCGCTGCGGCCCGGGCTTTCACCGGGTCTCTGGTATGGCTGGTGCAAGCCGAACTGGCGCCCCTATGCGTACCGCCCCGTCTGTTACGCACGGCCGGTGGTCTACGGCTGGCACCGTCCCTGGTGCTGGCACCATCGCTGGGCCTGGCATCACGCGGGCTGGCAACGCCCTTGGGGCTGGCACCATCACGGCGGCTGCCGCCGGGCCGCCTGGCACTACGGCTGGCACTACGGATGGTGATCGGGTGAACGGCGGGGCCGGCACGCGGGCGCCGGCCATCGACCGACCGGTATCCGTCCGGCGGCGTTCCGTGCCCGCCTCAAGCCGTCCCGCGGAGGAGGTCTTTCCTGGATCGTTGCGCTATAGCGTCCGCTCCGACTGCGCGGACGAGGTGCTCTTTCATGGTCGAGATGCGGGACGACCAGCGGGAGACGACGGATGCTCCGCCCCCGCAACGCTCGCGTTATCGCCGCTCGATCATGCGCCTGCGCTCGGCTTCGATGGACGCCTATCCGCTCTGGCGCGGGCGTCTGCTCTTCCTGGTGGGCGGTATCGGCGTGGGCCTCGCCGCCGTGCTGATGGCCAAGGGCGCCGACCTCGCGCAGGACGGGTTCCGCCGGCTCACGTCGCCCTCGCCGCTGATCGCCCTCGTGCTGACGCCCGCGGGCTTCGCCCTGGCGGCGCTGCTGGCCCGCACGGTGTTCCCGAACTCGCAAGGGTCTGGCATCCCCCAGGTGATCGCCGCCCGGCATGCCCGGGACGCGGGTTTCCGCTACTCCCTGATCTCGCCCCGGGTGGCGTTCGGCAAGGTGCTGGTCCTGTTCCTGGGCCTGCTCTGCGGCGCCTCGGCCGGCCGCGAGGGGCCGACCGTGCAGGTCGGCGCGGCGATCATGGCGGCCTTCGGGCGCCTGACCCCGGAGCGCCTGCCCGGACTTCTCCTCGCGGGCGGCGCAGCCGGCGTCGCGGCAGCCTTCAACACGCCGCTCGCCGGCATCGTGTTCGGCATCGAGGAGCTGGGTCGTGCCTACGAGGCGCGCTCCTCCGGGCTGATCGTGGCCGGGATCGTGGCCGCGGGCCTGACCTCTCTCGGACTGCTCGGCAATTACACGTATTTCGGGACGTCCGATGCCGGCCTGCCGCTGGCGGCGGGCTGGATCGTGCCGCTGATCGCCGTGCTCGGAGGCTTGGCCGGCGGTCTGTTCAGTCGCCTCGTGATCCTGTTCGCCCGCGGCCTGCCCGGCGCGATCGGGCAGCTCATCCGGGGTCGACCGGTGATCTTCGCGGCGGTCTGCGGCCTGTGCGTCGCCCTGTGCGGCCTCGCCTCCGGGGGCGCGGCCTACGGGACCGGCTACGAGGAGGCCAAGGCCATCCTCCACGGCGACACAACCGCTGGCTGGACCTACGCGCCGCTGAAATTCGCCGCCACCGTGCTGAGTTCGATCAGCGGCATCCCGGGGGGGCTGTTCGCGCCGTCCCTGGCGGTCGGTGCCGGCCTTGGCGGGACGGTTCACGGCTTCCTGCCGGACATGCCGGTCGGCGCCCTCGTGCTGATCGGGATGGTGGCCTACCTGACCGGCGTGCTGCAGGCGCCGATCACCAGCTTCGTCATCGTCACCGAGATGACCCAGAACCACGCGATGGTGATCCCCCTGATGGTCGCGGCCCTCCTGGCCGACGCCGCCTCCAAGGCGATCTGCCGGGGCGGGCTCTATCACACCCTGGCGGAGATCATGCTCGAGCGCGCCGATGTGCCGGCGCAGCCCGTAGCGAAGACCGGCTGACCGCGCCTGTGAATAAAAGCGGCCCAGACCGCAATCCGCGGAACGGTCTCGCTTGGCATCGGTTGAGGCAGCAGCGACAGGCCCCGTGCCGGGGCGCCTACGGAGTGACGCCATGACCCTTCTGAAATGGGCCCTCATCTGCTTCGTGATTTCGCTGATCGCCGGCGGTCTCGGATTCACCGGGATCGCCTCGGGCGCCGGATCGCTGGCTCGCATCCTGTTCGGCCTGTTCCTGCTCATCGCCATCGTGATCGTGGTCATCGCCTTCGCGGTCGGGCAGGCGGTGTTCTGAGGCCAGCGCGGTGCGCGGCACGGTCTGCCTCGTCACCGGGGCGACCGGCGGCATCGGCTACGAGACGGCCCTTGGACTCGCGCGCCTCGGCGCGCGGGTCGCCATCGTCGGGCGGGACGCGGAAAAGCTGCGGGCTTGCGCCGATCGGATCCGCGCCGCTGTGCCCGGCGCCGCCGTGGATGCGCATCGCGCGGATCTGTCGGCGCAGGCCGAGATCCGCCGCCTCGCCGAGAGTCTGCGCGCCACCTATCCGCGCCTCGACGTGCTGGTGAACAATGCCGGCGCGATCTTCGACCGGCGCATGCTGACCGTCGACGGGATCGAGCGCACCTGGGCTCTGGACCATCTGGGCTACTTGCTTCTGACCCTCGAACTCGTCGATCCCTTGAAGGCAGCAGCGGCGGCCGGTGGCCAGGCGCGAGTCGTCAATGTCGCTTCGGCGGCCCATTACCGGGGACATATCGACTTCGACGACATCGAGGGCGCGAGGCGCTACCGGGCGGTGGCGGCGTATGCCCAGGCGAAGCTCGGCAACGTGTTGTTCACTTACGCGCTGGCCCGACGCCTGCACGACAGCGGCATCACGGTGAATGCCGTCCACCCGGGAGTGGTCAACACGGGATTCGCGAAGAATACCGGCGGCCTCCTCGGCGCGGGCTGGGCGCTGATGCGGCCGTTTCTGATCACGCCCGAGAAGGGCGCGCAGACCTCCCTCCACGTGGCCAGCGCCCCCGAACTCGACGGGATCACCGGCCGCTACTTCTCCCATGGGCAACCGAAGGCCTCCTCGGCCGAGAGCCGCGACGAAGCGGTTCAGGAGCGGCTCTGGGCGCTGAGCCTCCGGCAAGTGGGCCGGAGCGCCTGAGGACGCCGCGGGCGACCTCGGGAAGCGCCGATACGAGGCCGGTCCCGGAGACATCGCTTCCTTTGGCCGGATCGCGGCACCGGTCACCGATGTGCAGGCGTGGGACAGCCGGTCGCCGAATTTGAACCGTGTCGGGTGATCCTCTTGGCGAAGGTACGAACGTCTTCGCACCGGATGCTGGGCATGACAGCGCCCCGTCCTGAACCTGAAAGATCTGACGGTCGGGGCGACCCGCTTTCGCGCCTGTGAACGGCAGGGGCTTCGGACTGTCCCTCAGGCCGCCGCCCGCACGCCGTGGTCGCCCTGTTGCTGGATCTCGATGAACACCCGGGTGACGTCGGGGCTGCGCTGCTTCAGCGCCTTGTCGAGCCGCGTGACCAAGCTCTCGACCTCTCCGGCGCTGAGGTCGTCGGCCATGTCGATGCTGAGATTGACCAGGATATCGGAGGGACCGAGATGCTGAGTCAGCACCTCGTTGACATGGAGCACGCCCGGCTCGGCGCGCGCCAGGTCCGCGATCGCCGCGATGACCTCGGGATCGGCCGCCTCGCCGATCAGCAGGCCGTGGGTCTCGACCATCAGGAACACCGCCATGCCGACGAGCACGAGGCCGATGCCGACCGAGGCCCAGCCGTCGAGGCTCGGCTTCTCCAGGATGTGAGACAGGGCCACGCCCGCGAGGGCGATCAGCAGGCCGATCAGCGCGGCGGCATCCTCGGCGAGCACCGTGAACAGGGTCGGGTCCTTGCTGCGGCGGATCGCCCGCACGGCCGAGTGCTTGCCCTTCTCCGCCCAGAACTGGCGCATCGCCACGAAGAAGGACGTGCCCTCGGCCACGACGGCGAAGCTGAGGATGGCGACGTTCACCCACAGGCCCGGCAGCCGGTAGCCGAACAGCTCGGCATCCACGTCCGGCTCGGGGTGGCGGACCCGCTCGACCCCCTCGTAGATCGCGAAGAGGCCGCCGCCGAGGAAGATCATCAGCGCCACCACGAAAGCGTAGAAGTAGATCTCGCGCCCGTAGCCGAACGGGTGCCGGGCATCGGCCGGGCGCTCGGCGCGCTTCATGCCGACGAGCAGCAGCACTTGGTTCGCCGTATCGACCACGGAATGCACACCCTCGGCGAGCATCGCGGTCGAGCCGGTCAGCGCCCCGCCGACGAATTTCGCCGCCGCGATGGCGAGGTTGGCGCCTGCCGCCGCGTAGATCGCTCCCGTGCTCTCATGCGCCATCCGGAACTCCCTGAGCGGCCTGTGAGACGCCGGACCGTCGGAGCCCGGCACGGCACTGCCGCCGCGGCGATGCAAGCGTCGCGGCCGGCCGCAGGTTCCCGTGTGGACGCGGCCGGGCGCCCCGTGCAACCTGCACCCGCTCAAGAAGTCCCGGAGGCAGCATGGCTGACGCCCGCTACGATCCCGACAACATCTTCGCCAAGATCCTGCGGGGCGAGATCCCCTGCCACCGCGTCTATGAGGACGCGCACACGCTGGCCTTCATGGACGTGATGCCCCAGGGCGAGGGCCACACCCTGGTGATCCCGAAGGCACCGGCTCGGGGCCTGCTCGATGCCGAGCCGGACTCGCTCGGCGCCCTCATGGTGAGCGTCCAGAAGGTCGCCCGCGCCGTGAAGGCGGCATTCCAGGCCGAGGGCTTGACCCTGTTCCAGTTCAATGAGGGGGCCGGAGGCCAGACGGTGTTCCACCTGCACGTCCACGTCATCCCGCGGCGCGAGGGTGTGCCGCTGAAGCGTCACGAGGGCGGGATGGCCGACAATGCGGTTCTGGCTGAGCAGGCCGCCCGCATCCGCGCAGCGCTCGAAAGCCAGGGCTGACGCTCAGGCCGCGCTGGCCGAATCGCCCGATTGGGCCATGCTGGCGAGCAGCCGGCGCAGGGCAGCGTTCTCGGTTTCGAGTTCGCTGACGCGCTTGAGCAGCATGGTCACGGAGGCTTCCATCCCGGCCGGATCGGAAGCCGCTGGCCCCGTGCCGGCCTGGGCCGGCGCCTCGAAGGTCACCCCGATCCCGTCCTCCCGGCGCCAGCGCAGGGTCGCCCGATAGGTTCGGTCCTTCTGCGGGATGTAGAGGTCGAACGCCTCCGGAAGCGTCGTGGCATCGCTCATGACGAGGCGCGCGCCGGTGGGTGACAGGTCGCGCACCAGGCAGTCGAAGCTCGACGAGCCGTTGTTGAAGATGATGCGACCCTTGAGGAAGACCCTCTGGCGCGCCTCTCTGCGATGCTCCGACATGCGGGCGGCTCCGGAACCTTGACGATCCAGGGATTTCTGCACGCCAGCCCTTAAGGAATCTTCGTCGCGATCGCGGAGTCGGAGGTCCCCCATTGCTGGGTGTCCACGAACTGCAAGGCCCTTGGCTGCGAGGGGCGGGGGTCGTCCGCGTCGCCGTTCTCGCGAGCGCAGCCACATGACGACGGTACGGGCAAACCCGTTCGAACTCTCGTGGCGGAATCCATTCGGGATCCGTGCCGGGACCGGACACACGGCTCAGAGTGCCCGCAAAGGAGAAGCCACGGGGCGGCTCCATCAAGTCTGTGAGCGGGCCGTATCTCGCATTGGGGCTGTCGGCGCTCGGGGGCCTGCTCAGGCGGTGAAGCGCCGGTCCACCGTCTGGAACAGGTAGAAGCCGTTGAAGCGCACCGCGGTGTCGGCGGCCCGGCCGTCGAAATCGAGCGGCTGCCGGCTGCCGTCGCAGAGCTTGCCGCCGAAGGTCCAGCGGCCGGCGCCGATGAAGGGCGGGACGGTGCTGGCCTCCGGTACTGCGCAGCAGAGGCCTTCCTCGCCCTTGAGCTGGAACAGGTTGTAGCTTCGCATTCGAAGTCCTCCGCCTGGCCGCCCTCGAAGCCAATATTCCCAATACAAGATCTTGCACTGCGAAGAATCGGCTTGACCGTGCTCATAATGGCACAATCGGTCGAGTTTGTGTCGGTCAAGTTTCGGGGACGTTTCGAGTCAGCTCCTCGATCCAGATGCGCGCCGACCCGTCGGACGGCGCACGCCAATCGCCGCGCGGGGAAAGCGAGCCGCCGGCCGAGACCTTCGGCCCGTTCGGAAGCGCCGAGCGCTTGAACTGGCTGAAGCCGAAATAGCGGCTCAAGAACACGCCGAGCCAGCGGCGGATCTCGGGCAGGTCGTAGGCGACCCGCTTGGTCTCGGGGAAGTCCGGCGCCCAGAAGCCGCGATCCTTGTCGCCCCAGGCGTGGAGCGCCAGGAAGGCGATCTTCGAGGGGCGGAACCCGTAGCGCAGCGTGTAGAAGAGGTTGAAGTCCTGGAGCGCGTAGGGGCCGATCGTCCCCTCCGTGCTCTGCGGGCTGTCGTCCTGGTCCACCGGCACCAGTTCGGGGGAGATCTCGGTGTCGAGGACGGCCTGGAGGGTGCGGGCCTCCTGCGGCCCGACCTCGCCGTTGCCGATCACCCAGCGGATCAGGTGCTGGATCAGGGTCTTGGGCACGCCGGCATTGACCGCGTAGTGGCTCATCTGGTCGCCGACGCCGTAGGTACACCAGCCGAGCGCCAACTCCGACAGGTCGCCGGTGCCGACCACGATGCCGCCCGCGTGGTTGGCCAGCCGGAACAGGTAGTCGGTGCGCAGGCCCGCCTGCACGTTCTCGAAGGTGACGTCGTAGACCGCTTCGCCCTTGGCGAAGGGGTGGTTCATGTCGGCGAGCATCTGCTTGGCGGCCGGCCGGATGTCGATCTCGGCGGCCGTGCAGCCCAGCGCCTTCATGAGCGCATGAGCATTGGTCTTGGTGGCATTCGAGGTGGCGAAGCCCGGGAGCGTGTAGGCCAGGATGTCCGAGCGCGGGTATCCGAGGCGATCGAAGGCCTTGGCGATCACGATCAGCGCGTGGGTCGAATCGAGGCCGCCCGAGACGCCGATCACGGCCTTGCGGGTGCCGGTGGCCTCCAGGCGCTTGGCGAGGCCGGCGACCTGGATGTTGTAGGCCTCGTAGCAATCCTGCGCGAGACGGGTCGGATCGGCCGGCACGAAGGGAAAGCGCTCGATTCGCCGGATCAGACCGAGATCCGCCTCGGGCGGAGCGAGGCGGAACGGGACACGGCGATAGGGGAGGGCGTGGCGCCGCGCGTCGTCGTCGAAACTGCCAGCTTGCAGGCGCTCCTGGGCGATCAGGTCGAGGTCGATATCGGCCAGCGTCGTCACAGGGCCTTCAGGGAAGCGCTCGCCCTCGGCGAGCCGCACGCCCAGCTCGTCGATGCTGGTCTGGCCGTCCCAGGACAGGTCGGTGGTCGATTCGCCCTGGCCGGCAGCGGCGTAGACATACGCGCAGGCGCCGCGCATCGAGGCCGCCCGGGACAGGAGCGCCCGCGACTCGGCCCGGCCGACGGTAATCGGGCTGCCCGAGAGGTTCGCCAGCACGGTGGCGCCGGCGAGCGCCGCGCGCATGCCGGGGGGCTCGGGCACCCACAGGTCCTCGCAGATCTCCACGCCGATCACGAGACCCGGCAGATCCTCGGCCGGGAACAGCAGGTCGGTGCCGAAGGGCGCCTCGTGACCGGCGACCCGGACGGTCTCGCTGATGAGGCCTGCGCCGGAGGCGAAGTGGCGCTTCTCGTAGAACTCCCGGTAGTTCGGCAGGAAGGTCTTCGGCACGACGCCCAGCAGCCGGCCGCCCTGGATCGCCAGAGCGCAATTGTAGATGCGGTGGCGCCAACGCAGCGGCGCGCCGACCAGCAGCACAGGGCGCAAGCTCGCCGATTCGGCGATCACCCGGGCGGCGGCGGCCTCGACCGCGTCCAGCAGGGTCTGCTGGAGCAGAAGATCCTCGATCGCGTAGGCCGAGAGACCGAGTTCGGTAAAGACCGCCAGCGCCACCCCCGAATCGTGGCAGGTCCGGGCGAGGTCGAGGATCACATCGGCGTTGCGCTCGGGCTCGGCGGGATGGGTGCGGCCGGTGCAGGCCGCGACCCGCGCGAAGCCGTGGCGGTACAGCGAGCGGAAGCGCGTCGGCGATTCGGAGGTGGCTTGCGACACGGGCACCTGTCCGGATGAGGGGTGGCTGCAGGTATCATATGGGATGCGGCAGGGCGGCGGCAGCACCGCACCACGCCGGTCAACGCGCCGGAACGGGGTTCGGCCTCCAACTGCCATCCACAGCTACCTCGTCATCCCGGGAGCGTGCGGCGGAGCCCGGGATCCCGGGCCGCCGACGCGCGAAGACTTGGCAGAACCGGCGGATCTGGGTTCCGGGCTTGCCTGCGGCGCCCCGGAACGACGGGTCGGCCGACAGGCCTGGACCCCCGCATGGTTTCCGCGCCGCAATCCGCGGCAAGCCTCCATTAACGACGAATGGCCTAACTCAGGGACAGCCGCCGCGCGTCGGCGGATCCCTGTTTCGAGTATCGTCTGAGAACCCATGCGCGCATCGGGACGGCCTCCGTACTCCCATCGTGACCCCGCCCGCCCCGTCCGCGGCGGCGACCGTTCAGGCCTCTCTCTGGGAGCCCTGGCGCACCGGCTGATGGCGCTCCGCGCCAGCCTCACCCGCCGTCTGTCCGGCTCCCCCGCCGGCCTGCCCGCGCGTCCGTCCTACAGTGCCCCCGGGCGCCGGGCGGAGCCGAGCTGGCTCACCCCGCCGGGCGCGATGGTCGGTCGCGAAGCCCTGGAGCGCACGCCGCGCGCTGCGGCGCCCGAGCCTCACTGGCCGGCCCAGATCTTCGACGACCGGGCGAGCCTCGACGCCCTGAACGCCCCGGCCTTCGAGAGCCGGATCGACCGCAGCGCCTCGTCGCCGGGCGTGCTGGTGCGCCAGCCGCGCCGCCCCGCCGCCATCGCCCCCGAATATGCACCCGTCGCGAGCCCGGTCGCAGCCTCGGTCACCGCGCCGGCTCCGGCCACGCCCTCGGCCGTGCGCTACACACGCACCCCTGACTCGGTGTTGCAGGAGCGCCGTCAGCGCGCCCTGGAGGCCGAGCGCGTCGCCCTGGAGCGCGCCCGCGCCGAGGCGCAGTCGGCCGCCCTCGCTTTGGAGACCGAGCGGGCAGCCCGCGAGGAAGCCGAGCGCGCGCAGATCGAGCGCGCGCAGATCGCTTCCGAAGCGGCCGAGTGCGTCGCCGCTGCGCCGGCCCTGCACGAAGCGGCCGCGCCGGACGCGGAGCCGGTGCCCCTGTGGCGCCAGCCCTTCATCGCGCCGCCCGGCGTCCGCTTCTTCCGCACGCCGGACCGCCGCCCGGTCCGGCCGGCCGTCGAGCTGGCCGCTTCCACGGCCGCGATCACTCCGGTTGCGGCCGTGCCCGCCGTCGCGGAGGCGGTCGAGACCTTCGCCGAGGCGCCCGCGCGCGATTGGTCTGACCTGCCGGACTGGTCCGAGGTCCAGCCCTGGTTCGACGGCGGTGAGTGGTCGTCCGTGGAGGCTTGGTCGGCCCTCGCGGCGCAGCCCGCAGAGGCCGCGCCGGCCCCGGACGGCGTCGCCGTGGCGGTCACCTCCGACGAGCGCTTCGTCTCGATGCCCCTCGACATCTCGCATCTGCGCTCGCTGCCGCCGCGGCCGGTCTACGTGCTCGACCGGCTCGTGCGCTTCGACCAGCCGCCGCGCCCGGCCGACGGGCAGGATAACGGGACGGAGGCCGGCCAGCGGGCCGACGAGGCTGCCTCGATCCGCAGCGCCTTCCTGCCGCCCGCCGCGACTCCGGCCGCATCGGGCTTGTCGCTGGTCTTCGGGCCCGGCAGTGCCGCGATCGAGCCTCCGGCCGCGCCAGAGGCTCCGCGCCGCACCCCGGTTCTCAGCGCCATGGCGGCCCGGGCGGCGATCCGCGCGGCTGGTCAGCCGAGCGCGGTCCCGCCGGCGCCACCGGTCCAGCGTGAAGCCATGGCATCTTCGGTTGCGGCCGCTCCGGTCGCCGAGCGCGCCGAGGCGGAGCGCGTGGTGATCCCGATGACCCCGCGTCCGGTCCTGCTCCGGGGCAAACTGGCGCCGCAGCCCGAGCCGGTTCCGGAGGAGGCTGAAGTCGAGGCCGAGCCCGTCGCGCCCATCGGAGAGACGGTCGAGGCTGCAGCCCTGCCGGCCCTCGCGCCGGTTGCGCTCCCGATGGTGGCGCCCCGTGCGCACCTGATCCCGGCCGGCCGCCACCTCGAGATCGCGCCGATCGAGAACGCCGATTACGAGCTGCCCTCCCTCGAACTGCTCGCTCTGCCGGCCCCCGGCGGCAGCGAGGAGGTCGATGCCGACGTGCTGGAGCAGAACGCCCTCAATCTCCAGCAGACGGTCCAGGATTTCGGCGTGCGCGGCGACATCCTGGCGGTGCGGCCCGGCCCGGTCGTGACCCTCTACGAGCTCGAGCCCGCCCCCGGCACCAAGTCCAGCCGCGTGATCGGCCTGTCGGACGACATCGCCCGGTCGATGTCGGCGGTCTCGGCCCGCGTCGCGGTCGTGCCCGGCCGGAACGTCATCGGCATCGAGCTGCCGAACGAGACTCGCGAGACCGTCTACCTGCGCGAACTGCTCTCGTCGGCCGACTTCGCCGAGAGCAAGCACAAGCTGGCTTTGTGCCTCGGCAAGAACATCGGCGGTGAGCCGATCATCGCCGACCTCGCGCGCATGCCGCACCTGCTGGTCGCCGGCACCACCGGCTCGGGCAAGTCGGTGGCGATCAACACCATGATCCTCAGCCTGCTCTACCGGCTGAAGCCGGAGGAGTGCCGCCTGATCATGGTC
>NZ_NPKS01000060.1:0-20510 GCF_008329595.1 Methylobacterium sp. P1-11 | reverse complement strand
GCGCAGGTCCACAGACAGGGGTGAAGGCATGAGCAAGCTCCTTCACCCACCAACGCGCTACCCGCAAACCCGTCTCAAGCGGCGCGGGACCGGCTCTAGCCATACACGCGAAAATAGTCGACGCGCATATGAACCAGCTTCTGCGCTTCGGTCAGTTGGGGAGCCGGTACATCCGTCCGTAATGCCAGCGTGAGGAGGGGCCAGAAGACATCGCCGTTCTGTTCCATCTCCGATGCGCGTGTGAGCGTCCAGATGTTGATCTGCTTGGTAGCCGGATTGATGATCGGCTTGCGTTCGAAATAAGGGATGCACTTGTCGTCTTTTATCAAGACGCCGTAGCGGCAATACTGCTCTGTCATGTCGAGCGACGTTGGAACTCCGGTCCCTTCATTATGTTCGCCGGGCTGGCCCCATTCGTGGAGATAAGCACCGTAGAGTTTTGGCTCGAACCCTTTATGCTCGACGATATCAACCTCTATGCTGCGCTTGTTGTCAGTAATTCCATTCCGGTTGAGCAGCCAGAACGCCGGCCAAGTGAGCGGATGCTTCGGGAATTTCATTCGGGCCTCGAAATAGCCCTGCCGCCAGCCAAGCGATACGACACCGCTGCGGCTTCCGGCCTGTAGATTTCCCGAAATCCACTGGAAATCGGGCAAATTGTTTCCATAATAATTTCTAACATTCATATTCCGACCAATGTATTTGGCGGAAATCTGCAAGGCAGTCCCCCCGGTAGCATCCGGGTCGTCGACAATCTCGTAGGGCTTGAAGCCCTCCGCCCCGGAGAGCGGAGCGAAGGCGGAACGACCGTAGAATCCAGTAGGGCCCGTCGTGGCCTTCGGGCCACCATTCCAGATTCGCCCATTGATCTCCGTGAACGGGTCGTCGAAGAGGAGCGCACGGCCCTGAGCCGGGTCCAGGGACGTGTCGATCGCCGCATCTGCGTGACCGGTTGGTAGCAGAGAGGCCATTGCGCAGAGTGGCAAGCCCTGAAAGCACGACTTCAGGACATCGCGGCGGATCCAGTCCAATCCGTTCATGTCATCGGCTCCGAATCTGGCAGCGATTGTTCAGTGTCCGCATGGTGCTGGCAAACCCGTCCTCTTGGGGCTGCCGTCCAGTCTCTGTAGATTGGTCGCCAGGCAGGCCCGGTTGCGGTGCACGACAACCGTGATCATCTGGGTTCAAGCCTTCGACTTTTCGAGCGTCTCGGACTGCAACGCCGCGAGGGCGAACGCTCGCGCCTTCGCCATCCCATAGCGAGGCCGGTATCCCGCGTCTTTGAGACGGTCGTTTGGAAAATGCATTCGCCACAGGGGATTGCGCAACGGAAACGTACGGTTGCGCAGGAAATCATGCAGCCAGTCGACAAGCGCAGGCATCGGAAGGACGCGATAACGCTTGTCGTGGCTGACCTGAAAGGCTTGCTTCATGAAATCCCCGATCCGCGCCTCGCCCGCTTCATGATCCGAGAGATTGAAAACTTGAACGCTGCCCGGAGGCCAAGCGCCGGCAAAGGATTGAGTCATCGTCCAGATCGCCGCATCTGTCACATCTCGGACATAGATGTGGTGGGCGGGCCGGTGCGCCGCGAAGAGGCGCTTCGAGAGGCTCCAATCGCGCAAGCCAATAAGGTTATGAAGATCGACGACGACCGTGGGACGCAGGATCACGTAGGGGAAGTTCGCTGCAATCCGAGTGATCGCTTCTTCGCCTGCGAGCTTCGTCCGGCCATAGGCGCGGACATAATCGTCCGCCCAGTATTCCGACTTGACGTCGACATTGCTGGTCAGAACCGGGGACGTTTCCACTATGGTTCGTGCCCGGCCGCTACCATAGACCGAGACGGTGCTCATGTAACAGAAGGCCTTCACACCCTCCCGTTCCGAGGCTTCGGCCAGAAGCCGCGTCGCCTCAACGTTGATGGCCTGCATCCGCTCCTGCTTTCCGAGTTCGGCGGCAAGATGCATGACGGCTTGGCAGCCATGAACGAGCGTGTCGTAAGTCTTGTCCGCCGTGAAGTCGAAGCTCCGCCATTCGACCTGACCCGCGTTCGCTTGCGCCTCGGTCAGCGCTCGAGAGGTGGTCGCCCGAACCCGGTAGCCGCGTTCCAAGAGGTCCTCGACGAGGACGCGGCCGATCCGACCTGAGGCGCCTGTGACGAGAACACGCGTCTCGGCCGGTACCGGGCCGGGCGATCGGAGTGGAGACGCGACAGCGCCGCCTTGGACTTGCGCCTTCAGCGTGTCCGCCAGTCGGATCGCCAGAGCCACGATCATCTGTGTCGGGTTGCAATGCCCTGCCGTCGGGAACACGGAACTTCCCGTGACGAACAGGCCCTTGACCCCGTGAACCTGACCCTGCGCGTCGACGACGCCCCGGGCCGGATCGTCGGACATGCGGGTGGTCCCGGTCGGGTGCGCGACATCCACAAAACTGAGCGGGATCGGCGCGTCGTCCCGAACCCAATCAGCCAGCTCGGGAACGGGAAGCCCAAGCCGTGCGAACTCGGAGACGACGAGCCGCGCCGTCTCCCGCATCGTTCGGCCTTCCTCCTCGTGACTGCGCCAGTCGACCTGGGGCAGCCGATTGCCGAGGTGGTCGATCTGAGTGGACAGCGTGACGCGGCTATCGGGGTCCGGTCGCTGCTCAACCATGCATTCCAGGCTCAGCTCGGCAAGCTTGCGCGGGAATCCATTGCGATAGATGAAGTGATCTCGGCAGCCCCTTAGGAGCAGCGGCAGATTCGACGCCAGCGTCAGGAAGTCCTTTGGCCGCGGCTTTCCGACCAGCATCCTTCGAATCGCGTCAGCCGGATCGTCCGGAGCGAGCGTCTCGCCGAGCCACACCGCGCAGTTCAAGAGGTGGCGGCGGTGCTGTATCTCCGGGCTCAGACAGAGACCGCCGCGGAACAGGCGATCTTTGACGGTGTAGCGCCCGAACCGTCGCTGCAGCGCGCGCGAGCGCCGAACATCGAAATGGGCCACCGGACCGCGCAGATGGTCCATCAGATAGCGACCGACCAAGTCGTGCTTGTTCCCCAGGCCGCCGCGGATCTGATGATCGGAAGCCAGGAGGAGACGGGGATTCTCGATTCCGCCGGCACACAGAACGACGGTGCGGGCCGACAGCTTGAACCGAGTGCCATCCGGCGCCGCGACCTGGACGCCCTGAACCCTGTCGCCCGCCTCGTTCGCGTCGATCGCCAGCACTGTCGCGCCGCTGATCAGCGTGACGTTCGACCCCAACTGCTCGTCGAGCTTCCTGCCGAAACGCGTATATTCAAAGGGGTAGGATTCCGCATCATCGCGGCTGAACTGCCAGAAAAATGGCAGGAGCTTCTCCGGGTCGGGCTCGCGCCACGATGGCTGCGAGCCGAACAGGTGCCAAAACCGTCCGTCACTGTAATGATTGCCATAGGCGAGTCCGAGATACTTGGCGCTACGCTCGAGATACGGATCGAGCGCGTCGCGCCGAAAGGGCCATCCGCTTTCCGGAACCCAGTCTCGCTGCTCGAAATCGATGGCGTCGAAAGGCGCGCACCGGCCGCCCCATGTATGGGAACTGCCGCCCACGATCCGATTTCGGACAGACCATTGCGTTGCGCGCGGCCGCCCAACATTCACGATGGCATCCAGCGCGTCAGAGGTTTCCATCCGCTCGAGCCCGCCGCTCTCAAGGAGCAGAACCTTCAAGGCGCTCCCGGACAGTTCCCGCGCCAGGGTGCTTCCTGCCGGTCCGGTTCCAATGATGCAGACGTCGCAGGCCGCTTGAGGAATCTGTCCGACGTCACTCAGGGCATGCAACTGGATCACGGTCGGCCGGCTCCGGGGTCGTTCTGTCGGGCGTAATCTCATAATTTCTACTATGCCGCAAGTTATATTGGTATAAAATCCCGGAAAGAATCGGATTTAACTCTGAAAGCCAGTTGCCTTAGAGCAAGTCCGTCGGTGCCACCGTCGCAGAGACATGTCCGTCCCGAAGCGGCTGTCGTGATCCACTGATGAACGGCGTCGCGGCCACGGCGCTCTTGAGATCCTATGCGGGTCGTGACTGCTCCGCCGCATTCCGAATATGTGGCATCCTCAGGTCTGCTGTTCGATGCCCTCCCCACTCACGGTTATCGGCCCCGGCCATGCGGGGCGTCTGTTCGCCCAGTGGCCGCATTCTCCGGCGGCACTCAGGTAACTGACCGCCGGATGGCGTCTGCATGAACAGGTGCGACATTCTCGGCGCTATACTGATCGATGTTTTCCATTCTGAAATTAGAAAATGACCTTTCGTGTTCAATATTGTCGCAATAATATTCCATGGCATTGATCAGCTCTTCCTCGTCACCCGGTTGAACCAGGCGCCCCAGGCGCTGGTCGACCAAGATGTCGCTGGGGCCGAATTCGCAATCCGTGGATATGACAGGCAGTCCGCATCGCAGGGCCTCGCAGATAGCGAGTGACCATCCCTCCCAGCGAGACGTGGCTACGAAGATATCGCTGGTGTAGAGGGCACGTTGCGGATTGTCCGGATAGTGGGCCAGCCGAATGACGCTGGACAGGCCGAGCGCGTTGATCTGCTCGGCCAGCGCTTCCTTGTCGGATCCATGTCCGACCAAGTTGAGGCGCACGTTTTTGCGGCGCGCATGTAATTTCGCGAAGGCGCGAACAAGGATATCTTGGCCCTTCTGAAATTCGTAGCGCCCGACGTTGACGAAAGTGATGACGGTGGGGTCCCGCGTGAGGTCGTCGCCCGGCGGATCGAAGCGCCTGACCG
The DNA here is from genome assembly GCF_008329595.1 of Methylobacterium sp. P1-11. Classification (NCBI taxonomy): domain Bacteria; kingdom Pseudomonadati; phylum Pseudomonadota; class Alphaproteobacteria; order Hyphomicrobiales; family Methylobacteriaceae; genus Methylobacterium; species Methylobacterium sp. P1-11. The sequence continues at coordinate 15,743 of NZ_NPKS01000060.1, read as the reverse complement.
GATTCGGTACCCAATACATCGGACGTCCGCAATTGAAATCGCTGTCGAACTCCCGAAGCTGTCGTGGTGATGTTCCGAAAATGGACGTTACTTTCGATAGAACGACATGCCTGAAGAGGAAGAACTTGATTTTCGATTTGAAGTTCGTGGCCTCGCGGCGCGGATTCCCGTGGAGGTGCATCGCGATCCGCTGTCGGTGGCCTAGCCTGGCGAACCAGAATACCACCGCCGGTTCGATCTGCGGGATGACGACCAGATCGTAGCGCTTGCTTCGGGCAACATCCCTGAAGATCCGCATGAGATCGAAGCGTGATGTGACCGGACGGAAGACGCTGTTATAGAGCCGCGGCTCTGCGGGATAGTTCTTGTGCTGTGTAACTCTCAGTACATCGATATCGAATTCTGCGGCGTAGTTTTTCGCGAGTTCAGTGCAGATCGTATCGACCACCCGCTCGATGCCGGCGAAGATGGATGTTCCGGGTTGTACATAGAGAATCCGGATCTTCCCCTGGCGACCGGCGGGCATGCAGACCAACTCCATGTGTGGACAGGGCCCGCCGGCTTGCGCGCAGCCTCACCGACGATAGCGGGGCCTCGATCACGCCCGATTGAGAATGGCGCCGATGACGTTGGCGCCGACGCCGATCAACCCATTCGTGACATCCAACAGGTCGTCGACGGTGGCGCGTCCGGCCTCCGCGACGATCACCACCACATCGGCCCGCCGAGCAGCCACTCGGGATTCGGCGGAGGTGGACAGGGGGGGCAGGTCGAGGATGACGTATCCGCCCCGCCGCATGTGATCGATGACGCTCTGGAATGCCGGTGATCCAAGGAAGGCGCCGCTGCTGACGGGCTTGTAGGGCGACCGCGCCGGCAGGACGGACACCCCCCCGAAATCGTGCAGCTTCGCCGAGGCTATGCGTCCGGGATTGTTGATCAGTTCAGCGAGGCTCGCGCTATCCGCATCGAAGTTCCCGGCCAGGAGCGGCGAAGTGGTATTGTGGATGTTCGTATCGATCAACCGAGCAGTTCCGCCGCCTTCCTGGAGCAGACGCGCCAAACTCAGACCGATCAGGGTCGTACCGGAATGTCGCGTGCATCCCACCAGCGCGATGACGCATTCGGCGTCCTGGCCCCGGCTTGCCAGAGCCAGCTGGATCGAAGTCCGCAGATCCCGGATACCGGCGGCAAACCGGACGTCGAGGAGCCATGGTGCGGCGGCATTGCGGAGATCCACAGGCTCGCGGCGCCCGTTGGCCGTCTTGCGCGAGACCTCGGGCATGACGGCGAGGCACGGGATGCCGGCTCTCTGGACGAGATCCTGCGGCGTCCGAACGCGACGGTCGAGCGCCTGCAGAAGTGCGACCGCCAGCAATCCGCCGACGACGCCAATGGTCGCGCCGAGGCCGAGGATCAGGGCCTTTCGGGGTGCCGATGGCTTGAGGGGTTGAAGCGCCGCGCCGATCACGCGCGCGTCGGCGTCCGGCGTCGGCGTAGCCGGCAGGGTGCCCTCAGAGACGGCTGTCGCGGCAGCCCGGGCCTGGGAGGACAGGGCGTTGACGCGTCCCTGGAGGAACTCGGCTCCGTTCTTGGCCGCATCGGCTTTGGCGGCGATGGATTGCCAGAGATAGGCCGAGACTGCCGCATTCGCGACGCGGCGCGCCAAGGTCGGATCCTTGGAGGTGTAAGAGACCTCTACGACGTAGGATTGACCCACACGGCGGACGGTGAACCGGTCGCTGAAGTTCTCGAACTTCCTTTGCTCCAGAATCACCGAGTCCGGAGGCTGCGTGGTTTGCTGGCCGGGCAGTCCTTTCGGGTCGGGGGTCGGCGCCTCCGACTTCTCCGAAGTCTCAGGACCGAATTCAGGATTGTTCGCGAGTTGGAGGCTGTTGAAGACGTTTGCCAGCAGACGCTCGGAACGGAGAACCTGAAGCTCGCTCTCGGCCCGGCCGACATCCAGGCTCGGCGCCAAGGCGCCCTCGGAGCCCGAGCCCGCCGGGCGCCGTGGTTCGAGCAACAGCACTGCGGTCGCCGTGTAGGAGGACGCGGTCGTGGCTACGTAGAGGGCCGCACAGCCGATGCAGAAGATCACCCAGGCGGCCACGGCGTATCTGTGACGTCGGGCTGCCTTGAGCGCTGCGGAGATGACGGCCAACGGGCCGTCCTGCACGCCGACGGATGTCACCTCCGGGAAAGAGGGAAGCGACCGGGACGGGTCGGACGGGCTCCGGTTGAGGCTGTGCATGTTCATGTTACGCTTTCCGCCGGATCTGCTGCGCCCGCTCGGGTTCCAGGCGTCCCAGGAGAACGTCCCTGGCGCCACGCAGATTGCCGCGCAGGCGGCCGCGCCGATCGATGAATGGCTCGGGAGCAGGGAAGCGCGCTACGTTGCTGAATACGTTGCGGGAGATCTGACCGATGACTTGGGTGAGCGTCATGGTGCCTTTCTGCAGCATGTAGAGCGGGTTAACCACCTGCGAATAGCCGAGCCGGTCGCCAGAGATCCGCCCCCCTTTCACGCCCATATGCACGCCGCGGGCTTCGAGGCATTTGACGAGGCGGCCGCCCGTCGCCGCCAGAGCCGCTCCGAAATCACGATCCTCAAGCCAGCCATAAAGGACCAGTCGCTCGTCGAACCGCAGCGTTCCGATCGCCGATCGACGAAACGCCATGTTGCAGCCATAGGGGCTGAAGGCTTCGATCGGTACCATTGGCTCGACCGGTCCCAGCGCCGCCAGCATCCGGTCGACCGCCGTGAAGGATAGCCCCGGCCCCTTGATGCCGTCCGCGATGACATCACCCGTCAGGCCGACGATATCCGGCTCATCGCGAAACCGCTGCGCCGCAACCGCGAGCCAGCCGGCATCGGGGACGAAGTCATCGTCAAAGAAGACCACGATGTCGATCGCATCCGGCAACGCGGCGAGGGCGGCGTTTCTCTGGGCGGCAAGGCCGGGGCGCCCAGTGACCACGGTCACGCCGGTCCACTCGGCCGCCTCACCGGCATCTTCCGGGGTGACGCAGGAGATCAGCACGGCCGCAGGCTTCAGGGTCTGCCGATCCAGGATTCGCCGAAGGGTGCCGGCGACCACGTCGGGCCGACCCAGGGTCGCGATGGCGACGGCGATCCTGGGCAGCGGTGACGGCGTGGCCGCGCGCGTGGCAGGCCGAGCAGACGGCGCCCGCATCAGATCGAGATAGCCCTGCGCCGAAGCCTCCCACGAGAACCGCGCCGCCTGATCGCGTCCCCGCCCGATGAGTTCCGATCGCAGATTGGGACTGGTCGCCAGTGCGCGAATCTGGACGATCCAACGCTCCGGTTCGTCCGGGGGAGCCAGGAGCGCTGCCGACCCGCAGATTTCCGGCAAGCTCGCCCGGTCGGTCGAAACGACGGGGCAGCCGCGTGCCATCGCCTCCAGTGCCGGAAGTCCGAACCCCTCCGTGAACGAGGGGAAGGCGAGGCACAGGGCGCGCTCCATCAGGTAGGCGAGATCGGGATCGGTGACGAAGCCGAGGTGCTGAACAGTCTCGCCGTGCTGAAGTTGCTCGGGAGCATAGATGCTGGCTTGGCCGCCCGCCACGACGAGGTCGATACCGAGTTCGGCCAAGGCCGGAGCCAGCTTGAGCAGAAGATCGAGGTTCTTGTGGCGGGCACGAGACCCGAGCGCCAAGACGAAGGGTCGTTCCCGGCCATCGCCGTCGCGGCGGAGGCCGGCGCGCGCCCGGACCGCCTGCCGGGGATCCCAGGCTCGCACGTGTTCGTGCCCATTCGGCAGGACAACGATATCCGAGGCTCTCAATGAGAGATGGCTCGCGATTTGTTCAGCCGAAAAGGTCGAGACGGTGGTGATCCGCGCCGCACGACGGGCCAGAAGCGGCTGGAGCGTTTTGTAGAAGAGGCGGAACGACGCGCTGTAGCTTTCCGGGGCGTTGAAGACGTTTGCATCATGGATGCAGACGACTTGATTTCCTTTCAGTGCGGGAGCCGTGTTGCAGAGGTTAAGCAAGGCGCCGGGCCAAGCGCGCGGGAGCAGGAACTGCTCCCAGGCATGTCCGCCCGCCTGTCCCACACGGCGGAGCGGCGTGCCGTCGAGCCCGGGATCTTTCGCATCTGGCACCGTGAGCAGAGGAACCGTCTCACCCCGGGCGGTCAGAGCCACGCTCATGGCCTGAGTGACATTCATCGCATAGCGCTGGACCCCAGTCATCGGCTGGGTCAGGAACCGACCATTGATGCCAAACGATCCGGCCGCCGTCATGCTACCGCTCTACTCCCGTCGAACTTACCGTTCGCAGACCAATTGCAAAAGAGAAGGCAAAACTCTGTCGAAAGGGTGGCGGCCCCACGCTCTTGCGCCCGGGAATTCGGATCTAAACTGATCTGGTCTCCTTTATCAAGATCTCGATCGTAATACAGGCAAAATGACGCCGGGCTAATTATTTTATTGCCGATGCTTCGTTTTTCTTCAGAAATATATTGCAAGCTCGATGAGTGGCCGAATTCCCCAAGGTTTCACGCGATGCGGCCGCGGTCTGTGCCCAGGCCCCGGCGGCGGTCTCGCCGGCGATCACACGTGCACGTCACCCATGGGGGCGCGACCTCGCCGGAGACGGGTCGACGCTTCCATGTGCAGGGCGCGTCCCGTGTAGACGAGTTCGATCAAGGGCAGCAGGAGCCGCCCCACCCTTGGGAAACTGCGAAGCAGCGCGCCTTCGCGCCAAAGACTGTCGCGGATCCGTTTCACCGGCCGGGATGGCCGCGCGTCGGCATATTGCGCGCTCAACTCGACCCGGCCGAAATCCCGGGATCTGCCGCCGAGGCTCAGGATCTCGACGGCCCGATCATCCGGCCAGATGACCGCGGCTTTGAGCGCCTGCCAAGCCCGCTCGGCTTCCTCCGGAATCCTATGGACGCTCTCGGAACTGAGACCGTCGATATGCGCCAGGACGCCGGTGAAAAGGCCCGGCTGCGCCGGTGCGATCCGCGCTTCCCAACCGTCTTCTTGCAGATTGGCCCGCGGTGGCAATCCCGCGGTCGCCTGCGAGAAGGTCCGGACGCTCGGAAGGTCCGGCTCCAGGCAGGCCTCGATCAGGTGCCAGAAGCGCAGTACCGATGTTCTCGCATCCCAGGGTTTGTACCAGTCGCTCTCGATGCTGAGCCCGAGCGTACGTTTGAAATGCGGCGTGGCCAGCCGCTTGTAATTGCAACGGGCGAACTGAAGGCCGGACCATGTTCGGTCCTGGATACCCTCCTGGAGCATGCGGACCGTGCTGCCATAGAGGCCCGTATCGATCAGCACGCAGTGCCGAGCCGCGCCAGCAGAGGCGGCGAGATGTTCGCGGAAGCGGTCATCCTGCTCGGCTACCGCGGCGCGAAGCCGGGCAACACCGGGGTCACTGCTGGCGAGGAGCGTGGCGAATGACGAGTCCCGAAAGCTGGCATTCCAGGAAGCGGGCAGATCCAGGTCGTCGCGTTGAGCCAGAGCCGCCGCGACCTCCGCCATCGACCGGCCACTGAACTCGCGCCCGAGTTCCGAAAGAACGCCGGGGCTCGGCGGATCGAAGGCGGTGCGGGCTGCCACCAGACGCGAGACCATCAGCGCGGCATGCGGGAGTTGCTGCGGAAGCTGCGTCTGCCGAAGGAAGCGCTCGTAGACGAGCTTCAGACGAAGGCCGCCCCGGGCGCAGAACAGGAGGACACTGTCGTCGGGGGTGAGGAAGCGCTCGAAGAGCCAGAGGCGTAGGCAGAACTCGGCCAGGATCGGGCCGAGCACCCGCTGTCCGAAGGCAACTGCATCGCCCCGGGCGGCGTCCGCAGCGTTCATCGTCCCGTGCTCCTGTGCCCGTCCTGACTGGCGCCCACCCAGTGCCGATGCATGACGCGGGCCCGAACGGCATCGAGGCGCCGCCGCAGCACGACGTGGCGCGGCCGGAGCAGCTGTGCTGAGCGCAGGCCCGCGGCCTCTGCCATCGTCACATCCGCCAACGTGTCATCGCCGAGGTGAAGGATCTCGGCGGGCTCCGCTGCCTCCTGCCGGAGGACGACATCGAAAAGCGCGCGCGTCCGCTTCGTCGCGTTGTGATCGGCGCTGGTGTAGACATGCGCGATGGGATGATTGCGGGCCAGGGTGTCCAGCAGATGTGTGATGGTTTCGCCGCGGTGATAGGTATCGCTCACGGCGATGATCCTGCACCCGGCCTGCGCCCGCTGCGTCAGCCACGTCATCAAGGGGTGGTTCGCGCGCAATTGGGCGCTCTCCACCGTAAGCTCGGCGCGATACAGAATATCCACAGCCCGATGGTCGAGGCTGAGAACGCGCGTCATGGCGTCGAGCATGTCGGCGAAGCGCACGTCACCCGACGGAGTTGTCAATTCGAGGGCGCGGTAAGCCTCCCGCTGTACGCGCAAGCGTGCCGCATAGACGGATCCCGGGCGGCGCTCGACGCCGCATTCCGCCGCGAGCAGCCGTGACGCGACCGTGGCGATATCGAGGAAACGACGACGCTCCGATCTGTGATCACGATAAAGAAGCGTATCGAATACGTCACAGGATATAATGCGGGCAGCCGTCTCGGGTAGACGCATGTTGGCTTGATCTCTTCCAATGATTCCGGTGCAACTCGTGTTCAGTCGCCACGCAGCTTTCCGCCGATCCCGTCTGCACTGATGGTCTCTTGCCCGTTTGAGGCTGAATGAGGCCTTTATAGTTTCCTCGATGACAGTAATTTGTGGCGTTTGGTAGGAATCGGGGGCTCCTCGCCGGACGCCCAGGCGTCGCCGCCGGCCGGGAGGGCGGTTCCATGCCCTGGACGGTCTCACTTCATGGAGCTGCAGGCCCCGTACGAGGCTTGCGGTCCTCTAACAAGGCCCCCGTTCGGCGTAGTGCCGGACGATGGGCGGCCCGGGCGCCACAGCGGCGAGTTGGGTTTCGTGCGGTTCGGCCTTGGCAGTGGGGCATCGCACCGGTCGTGCTGTGCTCGCACGGGCGCGCCTGTGCTTCGAGCGGCCGCACGCGGCAATCCGTCCACGGCCTGCCTGAGGACGGCACGAACCGGATGCCCTTCGGAGTGCGGCGGACGGCTGACGCTCCCGCATCTTGGACCAAGAGTCGTCGCCGAGGAGCGCGGTTGGCCCTGCGTTCCGCGTCGATCCGGATCGCCGCTCGCGTCACGACCGCGCGGACGATATTGTCCGCGCAACGAGCGGGCAGGCTGGAATCCGTGCGAAGGCGCGTCGTCCGACGGCGGACGGACCGCGCTCATATCGGTCTTCGCTCACACAGAATTGATTTAACCGGCTGGCCACCCGGCCTATGCTCGGCTATTCATTGGCGCATTCCGGAGTAAGCTGGATTTTCACTGGGATACTGAGGCGTCCACCGTAGCGTCCAATGATGCGGCGAGCTGGCCGACATCTTGTCGAGATCTTGAGCGGCGAAGTGCAGGATCTCAAGGCGACGAATGAGAAAGACGCCCGCTGTGGTAGTGGAGCCGAAATTAGCAGTTATCATTACCTGCTTCAATTACGAAAGATACGTGGGTCGCGCAATCCAAAGTTTTGTCGAGCAGGGTAGCGACGCCTGTGAAATCGTTGTGATCGACGATGGTTCTACGGATGACTCGTGGCTCGTTATTCAGCGGGCCGGCATACCCGCCTTTCGTATCCCGAACGGGGGCCAGAGGGCAGCCTGTCTTTACGGACTGGGCAAGACCCGGGCCCCCTTCCTTCTGTTTCTCGACGCGGATGATGAATTGCTGCCCGGTGCGCTCGAGCGCATTCTGTCGTCGCTCGATCCCGGCGTCGCCAAGCTTCAGTTTTGCCTGACCTGCGTCGATTCGACGGGGACCGTACTGGCCGATCCCTACCCGGCGCTCAGTGCATTCCGCGGGCAGGACAGGGTCGTCAACGAGATTCTGCGCTCCGGTGTTTATCAGACGCCGCCAACATCCGGGAACGTATTCCGTCGCGACGTTTGCGAAATTCTGCATCAATGTGACTATGACCAAGCCGTCGATGGCGTGATCCTGCTGGCCGCCCCATTCATGGGGGACGTCGTCAGCCTTCCCGACAGTCTCGGGCTCTATCGTGTGCATGGGCGGAATGATTCCGGTCTGGGGCGCATTCCGCAAGCTGCAACCTTCGAGCGTGATCTGCGGCGGTTCCGGTCCCGCTTGGCGCATCTTCGAGTGCTGCTGCGGAAACTGAGCCCCGGCGCAGCCCTCATCGAGCCAGAGAAAACCTACTATTTTCAGTTTCTGGAATTCTGCGCAGCGATCCTTCGCGGCAGTCGGGTTGGCGGCAAATCGTTCCTGGGCCTGATCCGGTCTCTCCTGATCGAGCCGCGCTCGCTGAAGTGGAAGATAGCGAACGCGCTCTTCGTGGCCGCGACCTTTGCCGCACCCGTCAGTTGCGCCCAGTCCCTGCTGGCCTTTCGTTTGTCGGTCGGGCGCCGGGCGGTTCGCCAGATTCTGCGGGCGCCGGCCGGGATAAGTCGTTGTTGAACAGCGGAATGTGCTCGCGATTTATTTTGCATCAATGCGCGTTATATACACTTAAGTAATCTCCAAAATTTGTATCGGCTTTCAATCCTGGCTAAAGTCCGGCTTCGCGGCTCGGCTGAGACCGCACGTGCCGAAAAAGGCTCGGACCCGACACGAGCGCCAGTGAGCCATGCGTATCCTTCATCTTCTGAATCATACGCGCCGGCTCAACGGCCACGTTCACGCTGCCGTCGATCTCGCCTGCGAGCAGGCCGAGCGCGGCCATCAGGTTGCAATCGCAAGCCAGGGGGGCGACTTCGACGCTCTGCTCCGATCCAACAATGTCGAGACGATTTTCGCGAGTCATGAGCGCAGTCCGAAGCGCGTCCTGAAATCCGTCATTGGGTGTGGCGATGCGATCCGGCGGTGGCGTCCGGACATCGTCCATGCCCATATGATGACCAGTGCCGTTCTGGCGTGGCCAGCCTGCAAGCTGTTGCGCGTGCCCCTTGTGACAACCGTGCACAATGAGTTCGAGAGGGGCGCAATCCTCATGGGCCTCGGGACCCGGGTCATCGCTGTGAGCGGTGCGGTCGCCGCCTCGATGCGGCGGCGTGGCATCGCGGCTTCGCGCATCGATGTCGTGCTCAACGGGACGATCGGATCTGCCCGCGTCCGCGGCCGATCAGAAGAGCCTCAGGGGCTGGATCATCCCGCCGTCGTGTTCGTCGGGGGATTGCATCCCCGGAAGGGCGTGCCCGATCTGCTCCAGGCCTTCGCGATGGCGTTTCCGCACAATCCGGCGATGCGGCTCTACATCGTCGGCGGTGGTCCGCATCAAGGCGCCTATGTCGAGGAAGCGCGCGCGCTCCCCTGCGCGAGCGCGATCACATTCGCAGGCCCACGGGATGATCCTTACCGCTGGATGCTCGGTGCCGACATCTTCGTGCTCCCGTCTCACGCTGATCCTGCTCCGCTGGTGCTCTCCGAAGCGCGCGAGGCAGGCTGCGCGATCATCGCCACCGACGTCGACGGGATCCCCGAACTCCTCGATGGGGGCTCGGCTGGGATCCTGGTGCCGCCCCGCGCCCCGGACAAGATCGCGGAGGCGCTGAACATGCTGACCGCCGATCCGGCGCAGCTGAGCGCGTGGCGCGCGAAGAGCCAAGTGAACGTGGATCATTTGCGGATCGCCCGGGTTGCCGAGCAGACCCTCGCTGTCTACCGGCGAGCCGCCGGCGTGGCACAATAGCGCGCCGGTGCCCGCGGACCGGCCACCGGGTGGCACGCGCGATGCGACGACGCGACCCGGTCATCGGGCGGACAGAATTCACCGTGTCGGGACGCAGACTGGGATGGGATTATAGTTGCCGTGAGGCCCGATACGGGATTTGACGCCTGAGCATGAGGCTCGACTTCACTTCGGGCCCGTATTACGCCGAGCGTCGTTCCTTGGGACAAGTTCATGCTTGCTTTTAAGACGCTACGGGGCGCCGGCTGGAGCGTCGCCGCCCGGATCTCCGCGCGCGTCATCGACCTCGCCGCGCTGCTCGTCCTCGCCCGCGTCCTGTCGCCTGCGGATTTCGGTCTGACGGCCATCGCGGCGTCTCTGGTGTCCATCGTCGAGATGGTTCTTGAGATCCCGCTCGTTCAGGCCCTGTTGCGCCTGCAGACGATCGAAAAGGCGCATCTGGATACGGCTTTCACGCTGGGCCTCCTGCGCGGCGCGGTGATCGCCGTGCTGATGGTGGCTGCAGCCTGGCCGGCGGCGCATATCTACGCCGATGCGCGCCTGATCCCGATCGTGCTGGTGCTCTCGTTATCCCCGATCGCGCGGAGCCTCTACAGCCCCGGCATGGTACACCTGTTCCGCGACATCAATTTTCGCGCCTCATTCATCGCGGATTTCATCGGGAAGGCGATAGCCGCCCTCATCTCGATCGGAGTTCTCTACGCCGGCGCCGGATACTGGGCCCTGGTCATCAATCCGGTCGCATCCTCGATCCTGCCGACGGCGCTGTCCTATACCCTCGCGCCTTACTCGCCGAGGCTCTCGCTGGAGAAGCTGAGTGCCTTCTCGGCGTTTACAGGCTGGTTTACGTCGTCCCAGATCCTGGCGGCCTTCAGCTGGCAGTACGATCGCGTATTCCTCGGCTACCATGTCGAGAAGGCCGTCCTCGGCCGCTACGGCGTCGCAAGCGACTTCTCCGTCCTGCCGACGCAAAGCCTGATCGGGCCCGCGATGCGTCCCGTCATGGCTGCGTTCGCGACGATTGCGGAGGACCGTCAACGGCTACAATCCGCTTTCCTGCGGGCCGCCCGGCTCACGATGATCATCGCATTGCCGGCCGGCGTGGGAATTGCATTGACCGCTGACCAGATCGTCAGCATCGTTCTTGGTCCTCAATGGGGGGCTGCGGCCCCCTATCTGCGTTGGCTCTCCGTCGCCATCATGTTCACAGCCTATTACCAGCCCGTCTCGTCGCTCTGCGTCGCCAAGGACGAGCCCGACGTCATGTTCAAAATCAGCATCTTCGAGTCGGCCGTGAAAATATCACTGATGACGCTCGGCTTTTATATCGGAGGCGTGATGATGATGATCTACGCCCGGGTCGCTGCAGGGATCTTCCACTTTTTCATCAGCGCGATCTACGCGAAACGTCTCGTCGGTGCCGGGGTGGGGGTACAGGTCCGCAATCTCTGGCAGGTCGCAGCCTCGTGCGTTGTCATGGCGGCGGCCGTCCTGGCGCTTCAGGGGATCTTGAGCCACGTCAATGTCGGACTGATCGGACTTCTGATCGCAATGATTGCCAGCGGCGTGTGCGCCTACGGCATCAGCATGCATCTGCTCGGATTTCGCCTGCGTAGTTTGCGTCCGTGACGTCGGGCGCCCGAAAGGGCCGCCCGGGATCAGCTCGCGGCAGCCGGGGTGCGGCATCCGGTGTCGGTAAAATAATAACACCGATGTGTGGCCGGCGCATATTCCGTTGGCAGCGCAAATAGGCTGCCGCAAAATAGACCCTCTGTGATGAAACTTGGATGATCCGGCCGTTTCTGATACGATATAAATCGGAATCCGTGGACAAAGTGCTGCAGGTGCAGCCGGTCAGTCGAAGCGCGAAGATTTGTACTTGGGCCATGGGCCCGTTCAAGGAGGATTTGATGCGCTTGCGGTCAATCGCAGCCGGTTGCGTTTTACTGTTCGCCGGTAGCTTTGCAGCCGCCGCCGCCGATGAGCCCGGCCGATATCTCCTCGGCCCGCAGGATCATCTGACCATCCGCGTCTACGATCTGCGCCGCAACGCCGGCGAGGCGTACTCCTGGACGGCGCTAAACGGGCAGTTCGTGGTTGCAGCAGACGGAACTGTCTCGATGCCGCTGATCGGACAGATCAAGGCGGCCGGTGGAACGACGGTTGATCTTGCGCACGCGATCGGCGTCACGCTGAAACAGGTTGCCGATCTCGCCGAGACGCCCGCCGCATCGGTCGAAGTGGCGACTTACCGGCCATTCTACATTATCGGTGCCGTGCAGCAGCCCGGGAAGTATGAATACCAGCCTGGTCTGACCGTCCTGCAGGCTGTCAGCACGGCGCAGGGCCTCATGCGCGGCACTGACCCGCGGAGCATCCAGCGTGACGCGGTCACTTCGCGCGGCGAGTTGCGAAATTTGGCGGCGGAGCGCGTCAGCCTCGCGGCGAAGCTGGCGCGGCTTGAGGCGGAGATTGCCGGCGCGGACACGATCAACTTCGGCAACGACCTGAGGGCCAGCGCCGGGAAGGCCTATGTCGAGCAGGCCACCCGTGGGGAGCAGCTTCTCTTCGACACGCGCCGAAACGCCCTGAAAGCGGAGATCAAGACGATCGAGCAATCGGTTGCGAGTTTTGAGAATGAGATGAGTACGCTGGACAACAAATCAAAAACCCTCGATCGGCAGATCGAGCTCAGCCGGGGCGAACTCAACCTCATCAACGATCTGGTGTCGAAGGGGCTTACCGTCGCGCCGCGGAAACTCGCTGCGCAGCAGAGCCAGGCCTCATTCGAGAGCAGCCGGCTCGATGTGCAGGTCGCCATGCTGCGTGCTCAACAAAGTCTCACACGCGCCGAGCGCGACATTATCGACCTCAAGGCGCGCTTCCGCCGCGAAGCGCTCTCGGAAGCTGCGGACACACGCCAGAAGCTCGCCCAGATCGACGAGAAGACCCGTACGGCCGAGCGGCTCACGGCCGATGCCGAGTCGCAGATGCTCGGTGTGTCCGACGATGCCCGCGACGGTGTGGTGTCGCGCTTCGAGATCACCCGGAAGCGCGGAGCGAATGCAAGCACGTGGGTCGCGTCGGAGGATGCCCTCGTCGAGCCCGGCGATGTCGTAAGAGTGACCCTCGTTCGTCAGACGGCTGACAAGTCCGGAGATACGCGTCAGCCCACGACGCCACAGCAGCCCGCGACTCCGCCGCGCGGCTCGGGGAGCGGTGTATCGAGCCGCGGCGGCCTCGCCCCCTCGGATTCGCCGCACCGGGCTACCGAGAGCGCCAATCGCTGACACGGCCCGATGCGTGCCTGTCACCTCGGCGTGGCGGCGCGCGTGCGACAGCGGCGGCCGGGCGACCGGTCGCGTGCTCAGCCCTGGCAAGCGGGTTGGCACTGACGTCGGATTTCGGACGATCCGAGCATTGCATCGGTTGGCGCAATTGCCGTCGTTCCCGGCCTGCTCGGTCTGCTGCTCGGCTCGGAACCGGTCGTCATCACCGTCGTGATTGTCTGTAATCCTGGTTCGGCCGCCGCGATCCCGATGCGCGGCAGCCCGTGCAGGCGGCGCACTTCCTCCTCGCCTTCTCGACCGTCGCGCCGCTGTTGTATGCCCCGCTCTCGAACCTCGTTCGGAGCTCGTTTCACCGCCCAGACCCCGGTTTCGGTTTCGCTGCCGCATCCTCTGCGGAGCGGTCAGCCGTTATGTTCCCCGCATCGTCCGCTGACCGGAGGTCCATCGCTCCGCTCGGGACATATCGCATTGGCCACCCGCGAAGCCCCTATTCCGCCAGTTCTATACCGTCCCGCTTGTGCGTGCCCTTGCGCCGGACATCATCGGATCTCCGATACCCGGGATTCCGGGCGCCGGATCGTGCCGATAGCTGCATCGATCCGGCCGCTGCTTCGCTGGCTCGCACACCATCGATACCGGCCGCACCACCCCATCCACGCTGAATGCGGAATGGGTTCGGCAAGGCTCGCGGTAATCGTCGCAGCCGAAAGCAGCTAGGAACCTGTGCGTATTCCATTCCGAACGGGGTATGTCGTGTGGGTGCAGGTCGATCTCCTTGCCAATTCGGCCTCCGGCGCCACCGTATCCCGAAATAGCCAGGCAGACAGGCGTCTCCGCCAGCACCTCATCTGGTGGATTCCGGCGGCGGCCTTGCCGAGACCGTTCCACAATCGTTTATCGAGGTGCGCGTAATCTCTGGCCCGACGTCTATCTCAATCTTCAAAATTCATGGCGCAGGGTAATCGCGCAATTAGTTCTATATGCGGCCTTGCGGTCCTGCGGGCCAGTGGCATACTCACAAAGCCTGATTTGTCTCAGCCGCCACTCTGGGTCTCCCATGGTGTCTGCGTTTTTGACGCGCGGGCTTTCGAATGACGCTGTGGTGTTGAGCGGCGGATCTGTACTCTGTAAGATCTGTTGTAGCCTCTGATCGAGCGACGGTGTTGCTGAGTTGATGAAAATCATGAGCGAAACATCGGTCGAGATCTGTCGAGGCGATTTAGATCAAGACGTTTTTGATGCGGTTATCTTGGGGGCCGGGATCACGGGTCTCGTCTCGGCTTCGATTTTACAGGATCTCGGTTGTCGCAAGATCGCCGTTGTCGATGAATTTGAAAAACTGGGTGGCAATCATATCGATCGTGCGATCAACGGATACACCTTCGACATTGGAAGTCTCATATTCCAGGACGACTCGCCATTACTCAAGCATTTTCCGGAATTGCTGGAGCATTACGTTCCTATCAAGCCGACATGGGGGAAGCTCACGCCGCAAGGTGGTGTGACGTCTTACCCACTCTCCATCAAGGATGATATCTTCGGTTCAGGGTTATGGGTGGTGCTGCGCGTCGGCTTGTCGGTCGCCGTTTCACGTCTCCTGAGGCGGAGAATCGAGAATGCGCGGGATTTCGCTCGATACTGGATTGGTGATTTTCTGCTGAAGCGATCAGGACTTGAGAGCTATATGAGGCGGTTCTTCGGTATACCAGCCGAAAACGTCGATCTTCAGTTTGCCGAAAAGAGGATGCTCTGGATCAAGGAGCACGCCACGCCGAAAGTCCTGTTTCGGGGGATGCGCCGTCATCGCTCCGCGGGTCCGAAGAACAGGCAATTGGCGCGTCCACGGGAGGGCTACAATGCTCTTTACGCCGTTGCAGCGGAGAAGCTCCGCGGGCGGGGCGCGACGTTTATGTTGGGGCAGCAGATTAAGTCCATCACGAAGAGCGATGGACGATTCGATGTTGTCCTGAACGGTAGCCGGATCACCGCGAGCCGCGTCATCTCGACCATTCCGATCAATCGCGCCTTGGCTCTGTGTAGCCTGAACATGGATCCGCATCTCTCATCGGTAACGCTGATCAGCTTGTATTTCAGCTTCAGTGGAAATCGAGGTTTTGATTACTCCATTCTCTATAATTTTGCGCACGATGGGGCGTGGAAGCGGCTGACGATGTACTCGGACTTCTATGGGCGCGTCGAAGATCGCGAGTATTTCGGGGTCGAGGTCATCGCATCGCACGCGGGCGACGATCTGGCGATCGCCGAAGAAGATTTCCGGAGTCATGTCACGAAGAATAAACTCTTTGCCGGCGATTTAGTTTGCGAGGGAAACCAGATCGTGCCGTGTGCCTATCCGATTTACACCGGCCAGGCACATCTAAGGGTGGCCGAAGCACTTATGCACCTTCGCAATTTCGGAATCGAATCCTTCGGGCGGCAGGGCGGCTTCGACTACCAGCCGACGGCCCGTGTTTCGACGCAGAACGCGGAGGCCCACCTGATGCCGGCAGGCGGGGCCAGGACAGGAAACTGACGAGGCCGTGACGATCCGCGCGCGTCGCGCGTCTCCGTGCTTGCCGCGATCCGGTCGCGCAATGCCGTCGCGTCGTCGGAGCCCGGCCTCGGGCGGCTATCGTCCGTAGATGTCCTCGACGCGGATGATGTCGTCCTCGCCGGTGTAGGAGCCGACCTGGACCTCGATCAGCTCCAGCGGG
>NZ_NPKS01000059.1:0-21418 GCF_008329595.1 Methylobacterium sp. P1-11 | reverse complement strand
GAATTGCTGCTCGACCGAGGCCGCCTGCTCCTGCGCCGAGGCGCGGATCTCGGCCGCCGCCGCGTTCAGGTCCGCCGTGGCCGCACGGTTGGTCCGCGCAAGATCCGACAGGCCCGCAACCATCGCGTTCAGCGTCCCACCCAGACGGCCGACTTCGCCCCCCGTGCGCACCTCCAGCTGGTCCGACAGGTTTCCCTCGCCGACCCGCTCGACGAAACTCATCACGCGCACCAGCGGCTGGACGATGAGGCGGTTGATCGCAACGCCGATCCCAAGGCAGATCAGGAGTGTCAGAAGCGTTCCGCCCCACAGGGCGACGCTCTCGTTGCGCTCGCCCCGCACGACACGCTCGGCCAGCGCCGTTCGCACCGCGCCTTCGAGCCCTTCGATGGCGGCGAGCCGCTCGCGGAAGGTATCGAACAGCCGCTTGCCCTGACCATTCGCCTCTATATGGACCGCCTCGTCGCGCTTTGCCGGATCGGCCGCGATCCGAATGGCGACCTCGCCGACTTCGGTCTGCCAACTGCGGGCTGCCGCAACGGCGTCGGCCAGCAGGCGCGTCCGCTCCGGATCCTGGCCGATCAGGCTCCTGAGCCTGTCGATCGCCTCATCCAGGGCTAGGCGGCCTGTGCGGTAGGGCTCCAGGCTGCCGTCGCGCCCCGTGATCAGGTAGCCACGCAGCCCAGTCTCCTGATTGAGCATGGCCGCACGAAAACTGTCGAGGGCGCGGATCAGCTGGTTGGAGCGGCTCCGGGCATCGGTCGCCTCCCGCAACTGATCGCCCGTGATCAGGACCGCGCCGCTGCTCAGGACCGATACCAGTGCGATGACACCGATTGCACCGCCCAACAGGCGGTTGAGTCCCAGCGTTTGGGGCATGGTCTGCTGCATCCTGCTCGGACCTGCGGACGGTGCCGGTGAGGCCGCGACCGAGGTACACTGGCCTCTTAGCGCCGCGGCCCGGTCGATGCGAGCCATGACGTCAGGCTCAGATGGCGACACGCTCAAAACGGGGAGCCCGCCGCCGCGCCGCGGCCGATGTTTACGTATTGTAAACCGACAGGCGACTTGTAGTTGTGCAACATTGCGATCGTGTGTGCATCTAAACAGCGCGACCCGCAGTTCTCGATCGTAATGGCTGTGCAACAGGCGTTTGCGTTCCGTGAGATGTTGATTTCTTTCCTGATCGATACCGATCGCAAGGCAGATCCACTCGACGCGAATCTCAGGGCGCGCGCGCGTGTCGAGCAGGTCGACGTCGCGCTTCGTCTTGTGCCTTTCACGATTCTTGTGAGCCTCAGCGTCGTTCAGGTCATCGTCTACCTGTTCTGGCATCCTGGGAATCGCGGCTATCTCGCCGGCTTGGAGGCCCTCGTCCTGCCATTGGCGGTCGTCTCGCTTCAGCAGTGCTGGCGTTGGCGCTCGCGCCCCAAACCCCTCGAGATTGCGCCGTCCTTCGTCCAGAAGGTCGTCTTGGCCGCTCAGGCCTATGGGCTGCTCCTGGCCTCCATCCCGGTCATGTTGTTTGCCGGGGCTGATCCGAACGGGCGGCTCCTGATCGCTTCCAGCATCGCGGGTCTGATCGCGACAGGAATGAGCGCGGCGGTGCTGCCCCGGGTCGCCATCAGCTATTCAGGTCTTATCATCATCGGCTCGTTCATCGCCCTAGCGACAACGGGCGAGCCCTTCTACATCTATGTCGCCGTCCTGTTGTTTTTCTATTCGATCTTCGTCTGCTTCACGATCCTTCATCTCAGCCGTCTGCTGACGATGCGGGTCATCGCGCAGATCGAACTTGAGCGGCAGCAGGAATTCACCCATCTCCTGCTCAACGAGTTCGAGGAAAGTGCCAGCGACTGGCTCTGGGAGACAGACGCAGACCTGCATCTCCAACACGTCTCGCAGCGCCTGATCGAAGTCGCCGGCTCCTCTGAGCGACAGCTGATGGGCCTACCCCTGGAGCGGCTACTCCTTCCGCCGCTTGCGCCGCCCAAGAGCCATTCGAGCACCGCCCTCTGGAGCTGCATCGCGGAGCGGCGGGCCTTCCGAAATCTTCACCTGCAGCTCGATATCGCCGGCGAGCGACGGACTTGGTGCTTGAGCGGAAAGCCAACCTTCAACCGCGCCGGCGTGTTCTCGGGCTATCGCGGCGTCGGCTCGGATGTGACGGAGAAGCGGCGCTCCGAGGAGCGCCTGTCCTACCTCGCGCTGCACGATTCTCTCACGGATCTGCCGAACCGGGTGCTGTTCCATCAACTTCAGGAGGGGGCTCGGGAGCGGCTTGCGGAGGGTGAACGGTTCGCCGTGCTTGCACTCGACCTCGATGAGTTCAAGAGCGTGAACGACACGTTCGGCCACGCAGCCGGCGACAAGCTCCTCAAATCCGTCGCCGAGCGGCTGCGGAGCTTCGAGGCCGCGCACGTGCGACTCGCCCGCCTCGCGGGCGATGAGTTTGCGGTTCTCGCGACCGGCCGGAGTGCCCGTGACCTGCACACCATCGAGGCGCTCGCGGGCGGCATCGTCGAAACGCTCGCCTCACCGTTCACCATCGATGGCATCCGGCTGAGCGTCAGCGTCAGCATCGGGATTGCCATCGCGCCGCAGGATGGGTGTCAGGAGATCATGCGGCGGGCCGATCTCGCGCTCTATCGCATGAAGAGCGAGGGGCGGAACGGCTACCGGTTCTACGAAGCGGAGATGGACGAACGGATCGAGGCACGTCGGGCCCTGACCGCTGACCTGCGGGGAGCCCTCGATCGCGACGAGTTCCTCCTCTACTTCCAGCCGATCGTCGCGGCCAAGGAGTGCCGCGTGCGCGGCTTCGAAGCCCTGCTGCGTTGGAAGCACCCTGTGCGGGGATTCGTCTCGCCCGCCGAGTTCATTCCCCTTGCCGAGGAAACGGGCGTGATCATCCCGCTCGGCGAATGGATCCTGCGCGAGGCGTGTCGGGTCGCGGTCGGCTGGCCGAACGATATCCGGATCGCCGTCAACCTATCGCCGCGACAGTTCCGGCATTCGGATTTGCCGCATCTCGTGCGTTCCGCGCTCCGGGCGACCGGTCTGGACGCGCCGCGCCTGGAACTGGAAGTCACGGAATCGGTGTTCCTCGAAGCTACGCCGGCGATCAATGCCACGCTCGCCAAACTCCGTGAGATGGGCGTGCGGCTGTCGCTCGACGATTTCGGGACCGGCTATTCGAGTCTCAGCTACCTGCGCCGGATCGCCTTCGACAAGATCAAGATCGACCAGAGTTTCGTCCGCGACCTCCCGCACGAGCGCAGCGCAGCCTCGATCGTGCGTGCGATCATCGACATGGCGACGAGCCTCGACATGACGATCACGGCGGAAGGAGTCGAGACGGATGCGCAGCGCATTTGCCTGCTCAACCAGGGCTGTCACGAATTCCAGGGCTATCTGTTCAGCAAGCCGCTTCCGGCCGATCAGGCCGGGGCGCTGGCGCGCAGCCGTCAACTCCTACCGGCGGCGGTTCGGGCAGCGTAAGGTGCCCTCAGGCGCCGAGCGGCGCCACGCCGGCCGGGCTGGACTTACCGTCGGCCCCGTGCGGCGACGATTTTGGCCAGTACGGCAGGAATCCCTCGACGATGGTGCGCGGGATATCGAGCGGCCGGTAGTGGACCGTATCCACGAACATGAGCGACTGTTCCCCCCGGCCGAGCAGGCCGTTGACCTCGCTGTGAATCTCGTGCGCCAGAGTCACGAATTTCCGGTTATGGCTCGCGATCGAAATCCGGATGGTGACCGGCTCGAACTCCATGGCCTCCCGCCGGAAGTCGTGATGAAAGGATTTCGTCAGGATATAGAAATCCGTAGATTTCAGGTCGAAATTCGGCATGCAGATGTTGAAGAAAAGCTCGCGCGCCTTGCCGACCCAGCGCACGTAGTTGGCGAAATAGACGTTTCCGACCGAATTCGTGTCGTCGTAGGTCGGGATCAGGCGCAGAACGAACCAGTGCCCGTCGAAGCCATGGGAGGCGACGGTATCCGTTCGGTCCAGCGCCACCGGCACAGGTGCGGCCCGCGGCGCCCGCTCCGCCGAGGGAATCAACTCTCCTACCGGCTGCGAGCCACGCCATCCGAGCACCTGCGCGATCATCGGCAGGGCGCCGATCAGGCCGATGAGCGGCGCGATGGCCAGGAGCGCCCAACTCGGTGCCAGATAGCCAGTGACGAAGATCAGGCTCGCCGTGGCCCCGATCATAGCGTTGAGGACCGAGTCGTACCGGCGCGCCGCGCCGAGTGTCTCGCAGACGAGACAAGCCGCTGCTCCGACGAGGAGCGTCGCGAAGGGCACCATCAGATAAAGGAGCGAAAGGTTTGCCGAGATTGCGGCGGCGGCGGCGGCGAGCGCCGCGCCTAGAATCCAAACGGGAGAGGCAACGAGTCCCGCCGGCACGAAGGCGAGGAGCGGCGAGTTGCTGCGCGCCGTGATCGACGTTCCGAGCCAGCGCGTCGCGCTGTAGAAGCTGTCGATTGTGGTGGCGGCCGCAATCGCCGTCCAGACGACGAAGGCAGCGGTGACGCCAGTCAGGGACTCGCGCCCAATCGCGTGCGCGACGGCCGCGTATGCGCCCGGCAACCCATCTGACGAGATGACGGGCGCGCCGAGCCCTGCCCGCGCTGCGAGCAGCGCGTTGATTGTCAGAAGGCCGAGAAACAGGGCGGCGCCGGCGACATAGGCGACGCGTACGGATCCGCCCGTGCGCCGGATCTCGGCGGCGCGCTGCCACTGCTGGATGTCCATCCACGGGCCGAGCAGGAAGCCGACCAGCGAGGGAACGATGAGCCCGTAGAATCGCTCGTCAAAGGCGTGGAGTGGGACCTCCCCGCCAACTTGATGCAGGGGCATGCCGGCGAAGAGCGTCGCACTCGCCGAAAGCCCGAGGACCAGCGCCACGCCGTGGATGATCCGGATTCCGCGCAGCGGGACTGCGTGCCCGATCGAGCAAGCAATGAGAACCAGGGCTATCACGCCCACTGCGGCGTCATGGCCGAACAGCGGAAGCCATGCATAGGCCGTGAAGCCGAAGATCGTGATGGCGACCGCGAAGAACTGCCCCCCCAGGAAGAGGAGAGCGTAGGGCCCCTGCACGGTCGCCACGATTGCGTCGAGTTTCCGGCTCGGCGCCCCGAGCAGCCAGCCGAACAGGCCGAGCCCCGTCGCATTCGGAAGGGCGAAGGCAAGAAACCCGAGCCATCCATACGAGAGGGTGACGTGGATCGCGTAGAAAAAGCCGAGGCCCCAGAACCACGACAAAGCAATCGTGGGCGCCCAGGTCGCGGAGCGGATGAACTGGGAATGCATTGTGTCTGCAAGCGCTCCGTACCTGGAACAGCAATAGCGGATGTGGTTCGTTTCGGGAATATGCCCGGCGAAAAAGAAGCTGGATATAAGATATCCAGCCCGCGAATTGCATCGCGCTGCTCTCCCAGGCTGGCGATCCTGGGTCGCCGAGCGCGGCTGAGGCGGGCAAGCCGCCCGAATGCGCGTGGTCGAAGCCCGGCGGCCCCGCGGTCCTTGACCGTCTACGCTTGTCGCGTCCTGTGAGAGCTGCGGAAGCGCCTATTTGCGCGAGGAACTGACCATCGTGGCCGGCACCGCGTCTTCCGACCGCGTGCCGCCGCACGTCATGCGCAAGATGGAGCGGCTCGGCATAAAGGAATCGACCGTCGGTCGCGTGATCCTGACCGGCTACTCGTTCGATCTCGACGCCTTCTCGCTCTATCCGACCCTCGCCACCGTATTCATCCCGCAGGCAACGGACACCGACCTGTCATTCGCCCACCTGATGCTGATCCTCGGCATCGCCCTGATGACCTCCAAGGGCGCTCACGGCGTCCGCGGTTCGGTGATCGTCGTCCTCGCAGCGACGCTTTCGGCCGTTCGCGAGATCCCGGTGATCGGGCTGGTTCTGGTCCTGTCCGCCGACTGGTTCGTCGGCATCGCCCAGGTGCTCGAAAACCTGATCGGCAATTGCGTCGCGACCGCCATCATTGCAGCCTGGGAGGGCGATATCGACCGAGCCCAGGCGCGGCGGGTCCTGAACGGCGAGGACACGACGGACACGACGGCGATCCTCAACACGTCGATCCCGCAGCCGCATTCCGCGTGACGGATCCGGCACGACAGGGTTACTCAGCATGACATCGGATTCCGGAGACCCTTCATGAGCGCTGGAGCCTACAACCCGCCCTGCGGCGGCCTTCCCGGCCAGACGGCTCTGATGACCGGCCGCGCCGTATTCACCGAGGCCTACGCGGTGATCCCGCACGGGGTGATGAGCGACATCGTCACGAGCCTCCTGCCGGGCTGGGACAAGGCCAAGGCCTGGATCCTGGCGCGGCCGCTCTCGGGCTTCGCCGAGACCTTCGCCCAGTACCTCATGGAAGTCGCACCAGGCGGCGGTAGCGATTGCCCGGAGCCGGAGAGGCAGGCCCAGGGCGTGCTGTTCGTGGTTGAGGGCACGGCGAGCCTCGGGCTGGCAGGTGCCCGGCACGCCCTCCGGTCAGGCAGCTACGCGTATCTCGCCCCCGGTGCGGCCTGGACCCTGCGCAACGAGGGCGACGGCCCGGTGCGGTTCCATTGGATCCGCAAGGCCTACCAGCCGGCGGCGGGGCTGGAAGCGCCCACCTCCTTCGTGACGCACGAATCAGCGGTTGAGCCGGCCGGCATGGTTGGGACGGAAGGGGCCTGGGCAACCACCCGCTTCGTCGCATCCGACGATCTCCGCCACGACATGCATGTGAACATCGTCAGCCTGCGCCCGGGCGCATCGATCCCATTCGAGGAGACGCACGTGATGGAGCACGGGCTGTTCGTTCTTGAGGGCAAGGCGGTCTACCGGCTGAATCGCGACTGGGTCGAGGTCGAGGCGGGCGACTTCATGTGGCTGCGCGCCTTCTGCCCGCAGGCCTGCTACGCGGGCGGGCCCGGCCCGTTCCGGTATCTCCTCTACAAGGATGTCAATCGGCATCCGGCGCTGGCGCCTCGTGGGCTGAGCCGGTGAGCGCGTCGGCTCGCGACATCGTCGCCCGCCCGCTGACCGCAGCGGCGTTCGTGCCGTTCGGCGCGGTCATTGATACCGACGCTGTCGCGCCGCGTCCGATGAATGCCGGAATGGCGCGCCGCTTCCATGATCTCGCCGAGATCGAGGTCGTCGGCGAGGGCGCCCGCGTCGTGATCGGCCTCGTGGAGGCGCAACCCTACCCAGTGCCGCTGCGCCTCAGCCTGGTCGAACGGCATCCGCTCGGTGCGCAGGCTTTCCTGCCGCTGACCGCGGCGCCGTTCCTGGTCGTAGTCGCCCCAGACGAGAACGGCTGGCCCGGCCCGCCCCAGGCTTTCATCACCGCGCCCCGACAGGGAGTCTGCTACGCCCGCAACACGTGGCACGGCGTGCTCACGCCCTACGGTCAAAAGCAGGATTTCGTCGTGGTCGACCGCGGCGGACCGGGCGTGAACCTGGAGGAGTACACGTTCGCGGAGCCCTGGACCGTGCATCTGCCCGCTCTGGATTGAAGGCGCCTGCAGATCTCGCCATCCGTGGTTTCTAGACGCTCGGGCGGGAGACGAGTTCGGCGAACCTACTGTGGAGGGCGCGAGCGCGCCGGTTCCGACCCGGTGCCTGCAATAGCTCGGACGTGCAGCAATGTTCACCGCTGCTCCCGTCATCGCGGGACTGCGCAGCGGAGCCCGACATCCACACGCGCCCGTGCGCCAAGCCTTCACCGACGATGCGCCGGGTTCCCGGCTACCGGCCACGCCCCCAATACACGGCGCCGGTGAACCGGCAGACAAGTCGGTGCGAAGACGATCCTTCCAGCGCATGAAGCCAGAACACCGTGCCGGATCGAGCGCGCGGCGCATCGACCTGTCCTTCGGCGGCAGCTCGTTGCACGACGGCGCTCGCGTGATCGGGACCGCCGCCGGCCGAGCACGGCATGTCAGGGTCGTCCGGATGCAATCAATCCACGGGGCAACGCCGCGAAAGTCCGTTGACTGGCACCGGTCAGCGGCTATCGAAGCCGCAACGATGAAGTCCGCACCAACGCGGACCCGAGGAAGCGCCGGGCCGACGTGCCCGTACCGGAAAGGCCGCCATGTCATTGTCTCGCACGCCCCTGTCCCGTCGGCGATTCCTCGCGACGGGTTCGACGGCGCTGATCGCCGGCACCATGGCGGCCCCGCATGTGGCGCGGGCGCAGCGGGCGGATTTCACCTACAAATACGCCAACAACCTGCCCGACACGCATCCGATGAACATCCGCGCCCGCGAGATGGCGGATGCTCTGCGTGCGGAGAGCGGAGGACAGTTCGATCTCAAGATCTTCCCGTCGAGCCAGCTCGGCTCGGATACCGACACCCTGAGCCAGCTGCGCTCGGGCAGCGTCGAGTTCTTCACGATGTCGCCGCTGATCCTCTCGACGCTGGTGCCCAACGCGTCGATCAACGGCATCGGCTACGCATTCCCGAGCTATGAGGCCGTCTGGCCGGCCATGGACGGCGAACTTGGCGCCTGGGTCCGCCAGCAGATCGCCAAGGCCGGGCTCGTCGCCATGGAGAAGATCTGGGACAACGGCTATCGTCAGACGACCTCGTCGACCAAGCCGATCGCCACCCCCGACGATTTCAAGGGCTTCCGGATCCGCGTGCCGGTCTCCCCGCTCTGGACCTCGATGTTCCGGGCTTTTGACGCCGCGCCGGCCTCGATCAACCTGAACGAAACCTATTCGGCCCTGCAGACCAAGATCGTCGAGGGTCAGGAGAATCCGCTCGCGGTGATCTCCACTACGAAGTTCTACGAGGTTCAGAAGTACTGCTCGCTGACCAACCACATGTGGGACGGGTACTGGTTCCTCGCGAATCGCCGCGCATGGGAGCGTATCCCGCCGGACCTGCGCACGATGGTAGCCCGCCACATCGACGCTGCCGGGCTCAAGGAGCGGGCCGACGTCGCCCAGCTCAACGCCAACCTGCAGGCTGAGCTTTCCAAGAACGGGATGGTGTTCAACAAGCCGGATCCGGAGCCCTTCCGCGACAAGCTGCGCAAGGCCGGCTTCTACGCCGAGTGGAAGAGCCGCTACGGCGAAGAGGGTTGGTCGTTGCTGGAGAAGGCCTGCGGGAAGCTCACCTGATGGTCACCGCGGGGGCGCCGCGCGGCGGGGTCGCGCCGTGCTCCCGGCGGGTGATGAACCTCGCGCATTTCCTGCGCCGGGCCGCGCGCCGGTTTCCGGATGCGGTGGGTCTGGCCTGGGGCGCGCGGAGCTGGACCTGGTCCGAACTCGACGCCCGGGTTGACGCCATGGCGGCAGCACTCGCTGCCGGCGGCGTATCCAAGGGTGACCGCGTTCTGGTCCAGGCGCGCAACAGCAATCAGCTGTTCGAATCGATGTTCGTCTGCTTCCGGCTCGGCGCCGTATGGGTGCCGACCAATTTCCGGCAGACGCCGCCGGAGGTGGCGTATCTCGCGCGCGCCAGCGGCGCTTCCGCGTTGATCTGCGGCGCGGGGTTCCCTGACCACGCTGCCGCCGTCCGCGCGGCATGCCCAAACCTGAATCGCGTGGTCGAGATCGGCGGACAGGCCTTCGGAGCGGATTACGAAGCTCTCGTCGCCGAGCATCGGTTCCAATCCGCGCGCACGGCCGATGTCGAGCACGATGACCCGTGCTGGTTCTTCTTCACGTCGGGCACGACGGGACGGCCGAAGGCGGCGGTCCTCACCCATGGCCAGATGGCCTTCGTGGTCACCAATCACCTCTGCGACCTGATGCCGGGCACGACCGAGGCCGACGCGTCCCTGGTCGTCGCACCGCTCTCGCACGGTGCCGGCATCCACCAGCTCGCTCAGGTCGCGTCCGGCACCAAGACGGTGCTCACCGGCGCCGAGCGCCTGGACCCCGCGGAGGTCTGGGCGCTCGTGGAACGCTGGCGCATCACCAACCTCTTCACCGTGCCGACCATCGTGAAGCTGCTGACCGAGCATCCGGCCGTCGCTGCGCACGACCATTCCAGCCTGCGCCACGTGATCTATGCGGGCGCGCCGATGTATCGCGCGGACCAGCAGCACGCGCTGCGGGTGCTCGGACCGGTGCTGGTGCAGTATTTCGGGCTCGGTGAGGTGACCGGCAATATCACTGTGCTGCCGCCCCGCCTGCATTCGGCCGAGGACGGCCCTCATGTGAAGGTGGGGACCTGCGGGGTCGAGCGGACCGGCATGCAGGTTCAGATCCAGGACACGGACGGGTGCGAGTGCCCGCCGGGGGAGACCGGTGAGATCTGTGTCTGCGGGCCCGCCGTCTTCGCGGGCTACTATGACAACCCGGAGGCCAACGCGGCGGCGTTCCGCGACGGCTGGTTCCGGACCGGCGACCTCGGCCATGTCGACACGGAAGGCTTCCTGTTCATCACCGGCCGCGCTTCCGACATGTACATCTCGGGCGGCTCGAACGTGTATCCGCGCGAGATCGAGGAGAAACTCCTGACGCATCCGGCGATCTCCGAAGCCGCGATCCTCGGTGTGCCGGACCCGGCCTGGGGCGAGGTCGGCGTTGCGGTTTGCGTCACGCGTCCCGGAATGTCGGTGGGTGAGGCGGACTTGATCGCGTGGCTGTCGGAAGCGGTCGCCCGCTACAAGCTGCCCCGACGGGTGTTCTTCTGGGAGGCCCTGCCGAAATCCGGCTATGGCAAGGTGACGAAGCGCGCGATTCGCGAAGGACTCGAAGAGCGCGGTGACCTGCCGCGCGATGAGATGGCGCCAGCGAGAGGTCGATAAGCCTTTCGCTGTCTATGTCGGCCACGGCGGCGCCCTCCGTTTTTGTGAGGGGAGCGAAGCAATTCTGGGCCGCCGGCCGTCAACGTGCAATCGGGTTGCATCGCTCCCCACGCAATGTCGGCGATGCCGAAGCCGGACGGCGATGCGGAACAAGGATCCGGTGAGCCGCTCCGACTGCACGACACCCAATCGAGGGCGGGCGTTCGGCGCAGCCTGACCGCCGGGAGACGTCCTCTCCTCGGCATCATGTTCACGCTGCATGACAGCCCGCGCGCGATGCCCCCTGACGCGTCTGCCGGACCGACCGCATATTGCATCGCAACAAGCCGGGCAGCCCGCCCGGCGCTGATCGGGGTCGGGCACGATGACCACTCTCGCGAACCTCGTCGGCCGTCTCGGTGTTGCAGTGCAGCGTGCCGCCGCCGGGCGCTACACCGAGCAGCGCGAGCGGATCCTGCGAACCGGCGCCGCCGGCATGATCTGACCCTCCCGGCACACTCGTCCCTGGTCGTACGCCTTCAAAGGAATCCGATCGAGAACCAGGGAACGAGGATGATGACGAGGAGCCCGACGAGCAGGGCGACAATGTAGCCGACGATCGGGCGCATTCCCGCGTCGGGATGGATGCGGCTGATGGCGCAGGCCGCGTAGTAGCCGACACCGAAGGGCGGCGCGAACAGCCCGATGCCCATCGCGAGGATCACCACCATCGCATAGTGGACTTCGTGGACGCCGACCGCCCGAGCGATCGGGAACAGCAGAGGGCCGAACAGCACGATCGCTGGGATGCCTTCCAGCACCGAGCCCAGGATGATGAAGGCGGCCGCCGAGACGAACAGGAAGCCGAGCGCCCCGCCGGGCAGGCTCTTCATGACCTCGGCCAAAGTCTGCGAGAAACCCGACTGGGTGAGCGCCCAGGCCATGCCGGTGGCCGCGCCGATGATCAGCAGGATTGCCCCGGACAAGGTCGCGGTGGTCACCAGCATCGGGTAGAGCCGCCGCCACTCGAATTGACGGTAGATCAAAAGACCCGCCAGCGCCGCGTAGACGATGCCGATGGTGGAGACTTCCGTGGCGGTGGCGATGCCCTCAACTACGGCGAAGCGGATGACGAAGGGCAGGGCCAGCGCCGGGATCGCCACCAGGAAGGATCGGCCGATGATCTGCCGCGACGGCCGGGCCACGTGGCTCAGGTCCTCGCCGCGGTAGCGCCACCAGACCAGCGCGCACAGGGTGACGGCGAGCACGAGGCCCGGCAGGAGGCCGCCGGTGAACAGAGCGGTGATCGAGACGCCCGTCACCGATCCGATGGTGATCAGCACGATGGAGGGCGGGATCGTCTCGGTCTGCGCGCCCGTGGTGGCGAGGAGCGCCACGAGGTCTCCCTCCTTGGCGCCGCGGGCCTTCATCTCCGGGAACAGAACCGGGGCGACGGCGGCCATGTCGGCGGCTTTCGAGCCGGAGATGCCCGAGACGAGGTACATCGCGCCGACCAGCACGTAGTGCAGGCCGCCTCGGACGTGGCCGAGCAGCGCGGCCAGGAATCCGACCATGGCCCGGGCCATTCCGGTCATCTCGATCAGCAGGCCAAGGAACACGAAGAGCGGCACCGCGAGCAGGATCAAGTGGCTCATGCCCTCGTCCATGCGCCCCACCACCACCATCGAGGGCGCGTTGGTGGTCAGCGTAATGTACGCGAAGGTCGAGAGGCCGAACGCGAAGGCGATCGGCACCCCGGCGAAGACCAGCGCGCCGACGCCGAGGACGAAGAACAGCAGCAGGTTGAGGTTGCCGAGATCCATCAACCAGGGCTGGAGCGCCACGAGGCCGGCAGCGAATCCGGCGCCCAGCACGAGTGCGCCCGCCGTCAGCTTCCAGTCGGCGGTTTCCAGCAGGCGGATCACCGCGACGATCAGCATGAGGCCCAGTCCGACCGGCAGGGCGGCCGCGCGCCACGCGTTGTTCAGCTCGAGCGCGGGCGTCTGGACGAAGGTCTCCTCGCTGGCGAATTCCCAGGCCGGCTCCAGCAGCAGCGCCACGAAGATCAGGCCGGCCACCAGGGCGACCGTCTCCAGAAAGGCGCGCAGGCGCGGTCCGCTCATGGCGACGAAGGCGGTCATGCGCATGTGCTCGGCGCGGCGGAAGGCGACCACGGCGCCCAACATGGCGAGCCACAGGAACAGGATCGAGGCAAGTTCGTCCGACCAGACCAGAGGCTCACGGAACACGTAGCGGCTCACGACGCCCCCGAGCAGCACCCCGATCTCGGCCAGCACGAGGAGCGCCGCCGGAATCTCCACGAGATGGCCGAGCCCTGCATCGAGCCGGCGCAGCCAGGTCCGGGCGCGCAGCGGCGGCCCGGTCAATTCAACTCCCGCCGTCGTCTCGACGGCCGCGATATCGATCTGCATGGCGCCCTCCCGTCGGAGCCGGTCCCGATGCCGCTGCCGGCGGGAACGGCTCCAAGTGCGTCTTGTTGGTGCGTCTTGTTGAGCGTTCTGTCGTGCGTCTTGGCGCTCTCCCTTATCCGATCCCGTGGAAAGCGCTTCAGCTCAGTTTGCCCGACACGTCCTCAAGATGCGACCAAGCCACGTCGCCGTACTTGGTTTTCCGGTCCTTGTAGAAGCTCGTCCGTCCTAGGGCGTCGCGGAACCGCGCCCAGCCGACGTCGACGAAGGTGATGCTCTTGGCGGTGAGGCTCTGCCGGAGGGACTCGCTGAGCTTGGCGACGTCCGCGCGCTGGACAGTCGCGAACCGGTCGAGTTCCCGCGACACGACCTGGCGCAGGTCCTCCGGCAGCCGCTGCCACGCGCGCTTTTTGCCGAGAATCCAGTAGCCGTCCCAGTCATAGCCGGTCAGGCTGCAGGATTTCTGCACCTCGTAGGGCCGGGTGGTGGCCGTGATGGCGAGGGGATTCTCCTGACCCTCGACCACCTTGGTCTGGAGCGAGGAGTACAGCTCGGTGAAGTTGATCGGCGCCGCACCGGCTTCGAGCGCCTTGAACAGCGAGTTCAGCATCGGCGCTGGAGGCACGCGGATCTTGAACCCCTTCAGGTCCTCCGGCGTCCGAATCTCGCGGGTCGCGGAGGTGATCTGCCGGAAGCCGTTGTCCCAGACCTTGGACACGGCGAGGATTGGCGTCTTGGCGATCTCGGACCGGACGTAAGTGCCGAGACCGCCGTCCATGGCCGTCCAGACAGCGTCGTAATCCTTGAAGGCGAAGCCGGTGTTCGGCAGGCTCGCGGCCGGCACGAAGGTGGCCAGGATCGACGTTGCGAGATTGAAGAACTCGACGCTGCCGTTGCGAACCTGTGCCAGCAGGTCGGTGTCCGAGCCGAGCTGGTTGGCCGGGAACAGCTTGATTTCCAGACGGCCATTCGTGGCCTCGCGGATCCGGTCGAGAGCCTCTTGCCCCCTTAGGTTGACTGGATGTGTCGGATCCTGGCCGGTGGCGAGCTTGTAGGTGAATTCGGCGGCCTGACCCCGACGGGTGAGGATACTGAAGGCCGGCAGGGTGGCCACGCCGACGAGCAGGCCGCGGCGACTGAGACGCGTGTCGCGCATGGTTTCACTCCCTGGATGGTTGGGGCTGCCCGATCCCCGCCGTTGATCGACGGTGGAGGGTACGGTCCGCGTTGTTATCCCCGATCGGCGGGTCCGAATCCGTCGCCCCGATCGCGCGTCCCTCGCGGATGCCTAGGCACCGTCGCCGTTGAGCAGGCGGTAGGCGCGGATCACCTGGCTGTCGTCCGTGGTGCCGTCGCCGCGACCGGAGGTCGAGACGAAGAGCTGGTGGGCGAGCGCCGCCAGCGGCAGCGCCGCCCCGGCGCCGCGGCCGGCCTCCAGCACGATGCCGAGGTCTTTGACGAAGATGTCGACCGCGCTGGTTACCGGCGGCACGTCCTCCAGCATCCGGGGGCCGCGGTCGCCCAGCATCCAGCTCGCGGCAGAGGAGCCCGAAAGGATCTCCAGCACCACGTCCAAATCGACCCCGACGCGACCGGCGAGCGCCAGCGCCTCGGCCGCCGCCGCGATATGGACGCCGCACAGGAGTTGATTGACAGCCTTGACGGTGGCGCCCTGTCCGGCGCGTTCGCCGACATGGAAGATCCGGTCGCCCAGCGCGTCGAGGACCGGCCGCAAGAATCTCAGGGTCTCGGCGGGCGCCGCGGCCATGATGGTGAGCTTGGCCGCCTGCGCACCAACGACTCCGCCCGAAACCGGCGCATCGACGAAGCGTCGACCGCGCGCCGCAACGCGTTCGGCCAGATGTTCCACCGCCAGCGGCGGGCAGGTCGCCATCAGGACCACGATGCCGTCCGGTGCAAGGGCGTCGAGGGCGCCCTCGGTGAACAGCACGGTTTCGGCCTGCGCGACGTTGACCACCATCAGGAGGACCGCGTCGGCACCATCGGCCGCCTGAATCGGGGTCTCGGCCGCCGTGCCGCCGGCGGTTTCGAGGGCTTTGCGGCTCTCAGGGCGCAGGTCGTAGCCGTGCACCGGGAAGCCCGCTGCGACCAGGTTGGTCGCCATCGGCAGGCCCATGGCGCCGAGGCCGACGAAGGCGAGGCGGCTCAGAGCCATGCCCGGATGCTCCGCGCCATCGCGGCGGCCGAGATGCCGTAGCGGTCGTGGAGCGTCGGCAGGGCGCCGGCATCGAGGAATTCGTCCGGCAAGCCGATCTGGCGGAGGCCGCGCCCCGGCATCACACCTGCGCGCATCAGGAGGCCGGCCACCGCCTCGCCCAGGCCGCCGATCACACTGTGGTTCTCGGCCACCACCACGACCCGGCCGCCGCGCCCGGCCTCGTGGAGGATCGTCGCCGTGTCGAGGGGCTTGATCGTCGGAACGTGCAGGACCGCAACGTCGACCCGGTCGTCACGCAGAGCCTCGGCCACCTCCAGAGCGCGCATGGTCATCAGGCCCGACGAGATCACCAGGACGTCGCGCCCGTCGCGGATCACCTTGGCCTTGCCGAGTTCGAACGTGTAGCCGTACGCGTCGAGCACCAGCGGGACGTTGCCGCGCAGGAGCCGGAGGTAGACCGGCCCCTTATGTGCCGCCATGGCGGGCACGACCTGCTCGATCTCGTGGGCGTCGCAGGGATCGATGATCGTGAGGTTCGGCATCCCGCGGAAGATTGCGAGATCCTCCGTGGCCTGATGACTCGGACCGTAGCCGGTGGTCAGGCCGGGCAGCGCGCAGGCGATCTTGACGTCGAGATTCTCCTCCGCGATCGCCAGGCAGATGAAGTCGTAGGCGCGCCGCGCCGCGAATACCGCGTAAGTGGTGGCGAACGGCGTGAACCCCTCCCGCGCGAGGCCGGCGGCTGCGCTCATCAGGAGCTGCTCAGCCATTCCCATCTGGTAGAAGCGTTCGGGATGGGCCTGCGCGAAGATGTGCAGGTCCGTGTATTTCGACAAATCCGCCGACAGGCCGACGATGTCGGACCGTGTCCTGGCGAGTTCAACCAGTGCGTGGCCGAAAGGCGCCACCTTGGTGCGCTGCCCGGGGGCAGCCAGCGAGGCGATCATCGCCGAGGTCTTGGCGCCGCTGCCGGCGCGGGGGGCAGGCTTCTCGTATTTGGAGCGTCTCACCGCACTCTCCCCTCGTCCAGGATCGACAGGGCCTGCCGCCACTCGTCCGGCTCGACCCGCAGGAAGTGATTGCGTTCGCGCGCTTCGAGGAAGGGCACCCCCTTCGCCATGCGGGTGTCGCAGATGATGATTCGGGGCTCGGGGCCCGAATGATGCCGGGCGGCGTCGAAGGCCTTCACCAGCGCGTCGATGTCGTTGCCGTCGACCCGCTGCACGAACCAGTTGAAGGCCGCGAATTTCGGCGCGAGCGGCTCGAAGTTGAGCACACCGGTCGAGGCTCCGTCGGCCTGCATGCCGTTCACGTCGACGAGGCCGATCAGGTTGTCGAGCTTGAACGAGCCGGCCGACATGGCGGCCTCCCAGGTCGAGCCCTCGTCGAGTTCGCCGTCGGAAAACAGGTTGTAGATGAAGCTCTTGGAGCCCTTCCGCTTCAGCCCCAGCGCCATGCCGACCGCGATTCCGAGCCCGTGGCCCAGCGACCCGCCGGTAATCTCCATACCGGGCGTATAGGCCGCCATGCCGGACATGGGCAGGCGGCTATCATCGCCGCCGTAGCTCGTCAGTTCGTCCTCCGGGATGATCTCCGCCTCGATCAGCGCGGCGTAGAGGGCGATCGCGTAATGGCCGATCGACAGCAGGAAGCGGTCACGGCCCTCCCACTCGGGATCCTCGGACCGATAGGCGAGGGCGTGGAAGTAGCTCACCGCCAGCACGTCGGAGATGCCGAGCGCCTGTGCGATGTAGCCCTGACCCTGGACTTCGCCCATGCGCAGGGCGTGACGGCGGATGCGGTAGGCGCGCTCGCTGAGCGGCACGTTGGAACCGGCGCGGGGCCGCTCGGTGGTGGACGGAGACGTCATGGCGTGGCCCTCAATGGATCAGCATGCCGCCGTTCACGTCGATCACCGCGCCGGTGATGTACGTGGACAGGTCGGAGGCCAGGAACAGGCAGGCATTGGCGACGTCGCCCGCCACGCCGAGCCGCCCGAGCGGGATGCCCTTGGCGATCTCGACTTTCAGCTCGGGGGTGAGCTTGCCGCCGGTGATGTCGGTCTGGATCAGGCCCGGCGTCACGGAATTCACCCGCACGCCGTCGGGGCCGAGTTCGCGGGCCATGGCCTTCGCGAGGCCGAGCACGCCACCCTTGGCGGCGCTGTAATGCGGGCCGCCGAAGATGCCGCCGCCCCGCTGGGCGGAGACCGACGACATGCATACGATGGCGCCGTAGCCATGGCCGCGCATCGTTGGGATCACCGCCTGGCTCATGTAGAGCGTGCCGCGCAGATTCACGTCGGTCACGGCGTCGTAGTCCTCCGGCCCGATCTCCATGATCTTGAGGGGCTGGGTGATGCCGGCATTGTTGACGAGCACATCGATCCGGCCAAAACGGGCCACGATCTCGTCGGCGGCGACCGTACAGGCCGCCCGGTCGGTCACGTTGCAGGCCAGTCCGATATGGCCGGGACCGATCTCGCGGGCCGCGGTCTCGGCTCGGCCGGAGTCGAGGTCGAGGATCGCGACCCGGGCACCGTGCTTTGCGAAGAGTTGCGCAGTGGCTTTTCCGATGCCGCGGGCAGAGGCCGCGCCGGTGATCACGCACACCCGATCGTTCAGAAGCATGGAATCCTCCCGGCGACCCGCGCCAGCGCGGGATCGAACCTGCCGTCACGACGGAGGGGCGACGGGCCGGAAACCGTGATCCTGCGGATCCGGCGGCCCGCGTCGTCGTCTCCCTCGTCAGTGTTGTTGCGGGAAGAGTGCCGTGGCGCCACATCGGCGGCAAACGCGGAATTCTCACGCGTAGGTGAATCCGAGTCACCTCTCCCGGTGTCAGCCCAGGTCGGGGCTCAGCACGATCCCGAGCTCCTCGGCGAGCCAGCGCGCGAAGACCCGCAACGGCGCGCGGCGGCGCGCATCGAGCGGGCAGACGAAGTGGTGGCCGATATAGCTGATATCCTGTCCGCGCCCGGCCAGCGGTGCGACGAGGCGGCCGGCTGCCACTTCCCGCTCGGCGAGGCGGGTCGATTCCAGGGCGACACCAAGCCCGTCCGCGGCGGCGGCGAGGGCCAGGAAGCTCCGGTCGAAGCGGATGCCCGCGCTCGACTGCGCGGTGAGTTGGTTACGTTCGAACCAGTGAGACCAGCGCACCTGCTTGTTGTCGCTCTGGATCAGGGGCTGCTTCAGCAGATCGGCTGGTTCGCGGATCTGCGCAGCCCTCTCGGGATTGCAGAGTGGCGTGACCGTCTCCAGGCCCAGCGGCATGCGCACCAGACCTTCACCGCGCGGCGGACCGTAGACGATATCGGCGTCGAACTCGTCGGTGATGAAGCGGGCGTAGTCCATACCGGCGGCGAGACGCACCTCGAAGTCCGGATGCGCGCTGAGGAAGCGTGCGAGCCGCGGTGCCAGCCATTGCGCGGCGAAGCTCGGCGCGCAGTGCAGCCGGAGCAGTTGCGGTCCGCGATTTGCCACCAGGTCGAAGCCGCGGTTGAGTTCCGCGAAGGCGCGTCCGACATGGTCGCACAGCGCCTCGCCGGCGGGGGTTGGCGCTATGCCCTGACCCGCGCGCTCGAACAGGACGACGCCCAGGGTCTCTTCCATCTTGCGCAGGGCGTGACTGACCGCGCTGGGAGAGAGGTTGAGTTCGCTGGCGGCGGCCTTGAACGAGCGACGCCGCGCGGCGGCCTCGAAGATCCGGACGGCGGACAGGGGAACGGGCGGCCTCATCCCGGGCAGAATGAGCCGCGATCTCCGGCGCTGGCAACGGCGCTGCCGCGGCGGTGGCGCGCGGCTCGACGCGCGACAGGATCAAGCCGACCGAATATTGCGGATTCGGACCTTCGCGACATGAGGTGCGGTTTTGCCCCGCTGGGCGACCTCGCAGAGGGCGGCGACCATCGAATCGGTCTCTACCTCAAGGTCAGACGGCCCGAGATCGTAGCGGGCGTTGCGCCAAGCGATGAGGATGCAGGCGAGGACCACGGACATACTGGCCGCCAGGGGCGCAATAACCAGAGCGGCGAGGGGACTCACCGGGGTCAGGATTGCCGCTGTCGTGAGGCCGCTTGCAATCCCCGCCGCAATCAAGACGATCATCGGAGCCTCGCCCGATCTGCGTGGCCGAGTCCTGCGCCCGATCACTGCCGGATGGTCGCGGCATGACAGTTAATTATTCGTTAATATGAAGCTTTTGCCGGTAATTTTCGCCGGTCAGCGATAGCGATTGCTTGCCGCGGGGGCCGTGTCGTGCCCCGTACGGAGCGAGGCCGGTCGCTCCGCTATGGAGTCTTCGTGCTCTCGAGGACGGACAATCAACCCGAGCGATCAGATTCTCAGAGACAATTCGAACGACTCCACAATGGGTGATTGTAGGATAGCGCGCCGCATTGCGACGGTCGCGATAGACATTCTGTATTGTTAAGCCCCGAATCAAGGGCACGTGAGTCGCTAAGATACACGATATCCGCAGGTCCGTGCGTAGCAGGAACCGATGGCACCTCCGCGGATCTTTCGGACGCTTCCTCCAATGCGGCGTTCCTAAGGATCAAACATCCGCAACACGACGAACTGATACGCTGAGATCATCTCTGGTACAGAACGATCCCTTGCTGCCGATGGTTGCGCGGTGTTAGCCCTTGCCCGAGTGGCGTATGGGAAAACTGTCTCCGATGGCCATTGATGTTCGAGCTGACGCGCGTCTGCGCGAGATCGCAGCCGTCATGGGCTGTCCGGTCGAAGCGTTCTACGCGTCGGAAGGCGAAGCGGGCGACGCCACTATGACCTACGAACTGCTCTGCTTATGGCACGCGATACAGGAGCCTCAGGGCCGCGAACGCGTGCTCAGGAGCGCTCGACACGAGGCTCAAAAGGAGACGCAGGGCGCGAAGGCTGCCGAGTGAGCATCCCATACGCCGTCTCAAAGGCAGGCATAGGCAGAGGCGTACTCCGTGTCGATGACGCCGGCAACAACCTTGTGCGGCTCTGGCGTGGTGAACGCAGCTGTCGGATCAGCAGTGCCTCAAGCGCTGTCCGGACTTGGGTGAGGTGCCTCTGATCCCGAGTTTGGCGTTCGGCAGCCTGCTTCATCGCAGCCGGGAACTGATAGCCGTCAATGACCCTGGGCTATCCAGCTCAGAACCGTTGCACAGCGCTCGGCCTGCTCGCGGGTCAATCCTGACGCGACGGCCGCGCCGTTGCGATAGACCACGAAAGTGCCGTCGTCGGTCGCGCGGATCTTGATGGAAGCCATTATTCGGCTCCCGACGTCAGGACCTGAAGCTGGGACAGCCCGGAAGAGGTGATCTGCCAGACTGCTACAGAAGCTTCCGGACCATCGTGCGAGACGATCCGCTGGACGTGGCCGGTGCTTTCCAGCGCGGAGAGCCGGCTGTGATCGCCGGGCCATGAGGCGTCTGCCCTTTTGCGGATCGAAATCCGGCAATCTCGGGCCTCTGATGCCTTGTTGAGAAGGCGGCGATCGTGATTCACCCGCATCGGCACTCCGGCTTGGCTCGGATCGGTACGCATTACCTACGTACAGGCTGGCCGATATGGTTAAGCTTGGCAACCCCGCGAACGAAACCACCTTTGGATCGGGTCCGCCATTCCGTCCCGGCACCACCCGCGGGACCACCAATGCGAAGCCACGACGGGTCGTCCATCTGGGGCATCGCCCGGATCGACCCCGGGGGGGGGGAATGCTCCGATGGAGCATCGAAGGCGCCGCGCCGCATAGGTCCGATCGGCGCGCGACATGCCGACGTCTGTGGGCCACGCCACGTCTCGGCTGAAACGGACAGGCGGAAGCGCGGCCCCCAGAATCCCTTGCGAGAACGCCGTACCTGCCGGGTGAGGCCAACAGGATTTCCGTGTCGGAGGCACGAAAAAGGCCGGCCGGGGAATCCCGGCCGGCCGTCGGTTTGCCGTCAGCGGCGCTTACCGCAGGAGCTGGAGAACGCCCTGCTGTGCGGAGTTGGCCAGGGACAGGGCCGAGATGCCCATCGACTGACGCGTCGACAGCGCCTGCGAGTTGGC